>NZ_PZKO01000005.1:0-112380 GCF_014926485.1 Pseudarthrobacter sp. AB1 | reverse complement strand
CACGTCAACCGGGGACGGCTTACCCGTATCGATCTGGCAGAAATCACAGCGCCGGGTGCATTCGGAGCCACCGATCAGGAACGTCGCTTCCTTGTCTTCCCAGCACTCAAAAATGTTCGGGCAGCCGGCCTCCTCACACACCGTGTGCAGGCCTTCCTTCTTAACCAGGTTCTTGAGCTGGACATACTCCGGACCCATCTGGACCTTCGCCTTGATCCACTCCGGCTTCCGCTCCACAGGTACTGCAGAGTTACGCTGCTCAACGCGCAGCAGCTTCCGGCCTTCTGGTGCCAGTGTCACAGGTGTGCTCCCTCAGGGATTGAAACGAGTGCTTCTTCGTGCTTGCGAAATTCTTCCACGAACCGGTCCGCGATATCGCCGGGGGCGATGTTCCTGCCGGTTTCGATGGACATTGTGGTGACGCTGGCGTCGGTGATGCCACAGGCGATGATCTGGGCATAAGGCGCCAGATCATTGTTGCAGTTAATGGCAACGCCGTGCATTGTGACCCCGTCCAGGACGCGGATGCCGATCGCTGCAATCTTCCGGTCCGGGCCTTTGCTGTCAGCGGTGATCCACACGCCGGCCCGTCCCTTGATGCGCTCAGCGTGGATGCCATAGTCGGCCATTACGGCGATCATGACCGCTTCAAGCCGCTCAACATAGTCTCGGATGCCTGACCGGTTCTTCAGCCTGAGAATCGGATACACGATCAGCTGGCCGGGGCCGTGCCAGGTCAGCTTGCCGCCGCGGTCCACCGCCACAACAGGTGTACCGTCCAACGGACGCTCGTGCTCTTCTGTGAGCTTCCCAGCCGTATAAACGGCGGCATGTTCAAGGATGAGGACAGTGCTGGGCGCCTCGGCTGCTACGACCTTGCCGTGGATCACGCGCTGAAGATCCCAGCCGTGTGTGTAGTCAACGAAATCCGGGGCGAGACCCACCTGTGAAAACTCAAGAGTCATGCCGTCCAGCTTAGACCCCGATCCGCGAGCAATCCGGCTATAGTGTCGGACCTCTCATGCCACCGGCGGATCCAGTGCAGGCCCGTCGGCTGTGGATAACTTCTGCAGGCATTCCCGGATTCCGCTAGACATGAGTCATGGATGATTTCACTGCCCCGGTGGTTCCAGGTTTCCTTGTGGGCCGCATGTTGGGCCGCGGCGGTAGTTCAACAGTATGGCTGGTAACCGAAGAAAGGTCCGGCCGCGAGTTCGCCCTGAAATGCCTCGGTGAAGGGCACCCCGAGGTGGCTGGTTCCGGCGAAGGCACGGAGCGCGGGGGCGAGGCCGATGCGGCCATCCGCCGTGAAATCCGTATTCTTTCTGTCCTCGACCACCAGCACCTTATCAAGGCACACGACGCCCTCCGTCTTCACCGTCCGGCGGGTTCAGCAGCGACGGGAGGAGGGACAATGGGGCTGCTGCTGGATTACGCGCCCGGCGGTTCCCTCGGAGACCTGGTCGGCAGCAGGGCCAAGCTCACCATCGGAGAGACGGTCACCGTGCTCACCCCGATTGCCCAGGCACTTGGCTACCTGCACGCCCAGGGGTTCACCCACGGTGACGTATCGGCCGGGAACGTGCTGTTTACAGGGCACGGCAAGCCAATGCTCGCCGACGTCGGAATTGCACGGATGGTGGGTGATGTTTCAGCGGTGCCTGACCACGGAACCGCTGGGTTTATGGATCCGGCACCCGTGGACGCCGTAAGGGTCGGGCTGCAGCCGGAACGTGACGTCTACTCGGTGGCGGCACTGGGGTGGTACTGCCTCACGGGCCAGCCGCCACGCCGGACTGCCGATCGCCCGCCCCTCTCGCTCCTGCTCCCTGACGTTCCAGCCGAGCTGGCCGCTGCCCTGGAGGCGGGACTCAATGAGGACAGGCGGCTGCGACCCACAGCTGTTGAGCTGGCGACGGCGGTCTACCGCAGCGCCCCGCCGCTGCCGGTGGACCTCGCGTCCTCGGTCCACGCCACGGTCATTCCGCAGCTGCTGACACGGCGCCGCGTCCCGGAACGTCCCGGCGGCGCGCTCCGTCGTAGTCTCCAGGCCTGGCGGCGCCGGATCTCGACGTCGCGCTGGTCCGGGCTGGTGGGGGCGCGGCAGATCCTTCCGTTCCCGGCCGCGGACGAAAGGGAGATGCCAGCGGTTCCCGGGCCAAGGCTCCGCGAACCGGAGGCCAGAGCACCGCTCCAACCGGTAAACAGTGAAAAGCCGGCTCCGCGTGGCAGGCATGCCGTGGAAGCCGGGCCCAGGGATCACGAACCAATCCTCGGGGCGAAACGTCGGACTGTGGTGTCCCGGAAGCCGGTGGACCCCGGCCCGAACCGGCGCGCCGGGCGTGCAGGGACGGCCGGCCGCAACCGGGGCACCGTGCTGCTGGCGTCGGGAGCCTGTGCCACGCTGGCAGGCGCGATCTGGGCCGCTGGCGCCTTTGGGCCGGGCGGACCGTGGGCTGTACCCGTTGCACCAGGGGCGGTAGCTGCCGGTGACAGGACCCGTGGACAGGCGGAGGCGGAGAATGCGGATCCCGGCGAGGCGGACACCCTGATCGCCGAGGCAGGAGTCCCGGCCGCCGCCGCGGCGCAGCTGGACTCGGCGGACCCGCTCGACGCAGTCCAGGGACTGGCTGCCGTCAGGTCCCTGGCCTTCAGTTCCGGGCGGCTGGAGCTGCTGGATCTGGTTAATGCCCCGGGATCGGCTGCCTCTGCCGCGGATGCTGGCCTCAAGGCTAAGCTCCTGGAGTCCGGCCACGTCCTGGCAGGATTCACCAGTTCCGTATCGAACCTGCAGGTCGAGCCCGGCAGCACATCCGGCAGGGTTGTTGTTGGCGTCATTTCAGCTACGGCGCCCTATGAGGAAAGGGACGCGTCCGGAACAGCCGTGGCAACTGGTGCGCCGGTCGCGGCACGGAACCTCCGGCTGGTGCTGGTCTCCGTTAACGGCCGCTGGCGGATTACGGACGTCCTGCCGGGTTCCTGACTGGTTGCCTCAGCACGTTGGATCCGGCCATTGACTAGGCTCAGTGCTTGCCGGCCACCCAGGCTGCGGCCTCGGCCAGCGACGGGTGCTGCCACTGGAAGCCGGCGGCTTCAAGTACCGCCGGTTCCATCCGCTGGCTGGCCAGGATGAGTTCGTCGGCCAACTTCCACATAACAAGGCGCAGGGCCGGCGAAGGTACCCGGAAAAATGCCGGCCGGTGGAGCGCGGATGCCAACGCGCCGATCAAGGCGTTCACGTCCGCGCTTTCGGGGGCGCACACATTGACCGGTCCGCGGATTCCGGCGCCAGCGAGGAACATGAATGCGGCCGCGACGTCCGGCAGAGTGATCCACGGCCAGTACTGCCGGCCATTGCCTAGCGGACCGCCCACCCCGAGACGAAGCAGCGGCAGCAGCCGGCCCAGAGCGCCACCTGCGGGGCTGAGGACGACTCCGGTGCGTGGGGTGACCACGCGGACACCGGCCGGCGCCTGATGCGCGGCGGCCTCCCACTCGACGCACAGACGGGCCAGAATACCCGAGCCCGGCGACGCGCTCTCCCGCAGCAGGGCGGACCCCGAGTCGCCATAGTAGTTGGATCCCGACTGGCTGATAAACGTGCGCGGCGGGTGGTCAAGCTTGGCCATGGCGGCGGTCAGCGTGCTGGTGGCAGCCAACCGCGACGTCAACAGCTCGTCGATTCGGCCCCTGGTCCAGGGTCTGTCCCCGATCCCGGCACCCGAGAGGTTGATCACGGCGTCCGCGCCCGCCAATGCCTGGGGGTCCAGCCGTTGCGCCGCCGGGTCCCAGCGGATTTCGGCCGCGGACGCAGGCTCGCGTCGGACGAGCGTGGTCACATCGTGGCCGGCCTCTCGCAGCGTGGCGGACAAGTGGGTCCCGATCAGCCCTGAGGCCCCGGCGATGACGATGCGCATGATCCATCACACCACGGTCCGCTCGCTCCCGGTACCTCCCCCGGACGGTACCGGGAGTTGACTATGATCGAACGATGACTTCTTCGAGCTACTTCCGGTTTCCGCATGTCCACGGCGAGCTGGTCACGTTTGTGGCAGAGGACGACGTGTGGATCGCACCGCTCAGCGGCGGCCGTGCATGGCGGGTGTCGTCGCTGCAGCTGCCTGCCCGCAATCCGCGGTTTACGCCTGACGGCAAGCGCCTGGTCTGGACTGTTATCCAGGGAACCGCCCCGGAAGTGGTTTCGGCAGAGGCGGACGGCGGGGGCTACCGGCAGCTGACGTATTTCGGCCACGCCACAACCAGGGTCAAAGGCTTCACCGCAGCCGGCGACGTAGTGGTGACCAGCGCGTTCCGCCAGGCTGAAAGCCGGCATACCTATGCTTACAGCGTCCCGGTCGACGGCGGGTCGGCTGAGGAACTCCCCTTCGGGCCGGTCGAATCCGTGGCCTTCGGCCCGGAAGTGGGGGACGAGCGGCCGGTTGTCCTGGCCAGCGTGCTCTCCCGTGAACCGGCCTGGTGGAAGCGGTACCGCGGCGGCACCGCGGGCAAGCTCTGGATTGACACCGACGGAAACGGGGAGTTCGAGCGCCTGGTTCCCGGCCTCGACGGAAACCTCGCGGATCCGCTGTGGGTGGACGGGCGCATTGCGTTCCTGTCGGACCATGAGGGTTACGGAAACCTGTACTCGGTGCTGCCCGGCGGCGGCGATCTGCGACGCCACACCGACCACGAGGACTTCTACGTCCGGCACGCGTCCACTGACGGTGAGCGGGTCATCTTCGAATCTGCCGGTGAGCTCTGGATCCTGCACGATCTGTCCTCTGCCGCGGTACGGCTCGACATCTCGCTGGGCTCCGCGTCGCAATCGCGCCGCCCGGGTCTGCTGAAAACCTCCAAACACCTGGGCACGGTGGTGCCGGATGACAGCGGCTCCGCCAGCGTGGTGGAGGCGCATGGCACCCTTCACTGGCTCCGCCACAAGGACGGCCCGTCCCGGATCGTCGAGGCCACCCCGGGTGTCCGGGCACGGCTCCCGAGACCGCTCGACGGCGGCCGCCTCGCTTACGTCGCAGATCACGACGGCGTGGAAGCGATCTACATCAAGGAGATTGCCGCGCCGGTCCCCGACACTGTGGTTCCTGCCGTCACGGCAACCCCGGTCGCCGTGACTCCCGCCGCCGATTCGAACCAACAGGAAGCGCCACTGCCCCGGCCGGTTCCGGCGGCGGCATCGTCCGCAGCGGTTGCTGCCGACGTCGTGGTCCCTGTGCCGGATGATTCCCCGGCCGACGAATCCCCGGCCGGGGAATCACGGGCCGATGCGGCCCACAGCCCGGCGGAGTCCGGCGTCAACGCCGGACCGGCCGGCCTCCCGACCCGCATCGCCTTCCCCAAGCCGTCACGCGCCAGCGCCCTGGAAGCGAGCCCCGATGGCCGGTGGATTGCCGTGGGAACCTCTTTCGGCGACATTTATGTGGCGGACACAGCCACCGGGGCCCTGTCCCTGGTCGCCAGCATCGGCGAGGGGACCATCGCGGAACTCGCGTGGTCGCCAGACTCGCAGTGGCTGGCCTGGTCGGAACCCGTCACCTCGTTCGGCTCCCGGAGCCGGCTCCGGCTGGCCAACGCCACGGACCTGGCGGGCGGCATCGTCGAGGTCACGGACGGCCGTTTCTGCGATATGTCCCCAAATTTCACGCCGGACGGAAAGTTCCTGGCCTTCCTGTCCAACCGGAGCTTTGATCCGGTCTACGACGGGCACTCGTTCGACCTGTCCTTCCCAAGCCCCATCAAGCCGTATCTGGTGGCACTGGCGGCCACGACGCCGTCGCCGTTTGGCCCTGCTGTTGACCTGGCCCCTGCCGCAAGCGCGGACAGCTCGGACGGCCCGGATGCAGACGCCGCGGCAGGTCCGGCGGTCCGTGTGGATCCGGCCGGGTTGGCGCACCGTGTCATCGGGGTTCCCGTGCCCCAGGGCAACTACACCTCACTGACGTCAACGGAGGGCGCACTGCTGTGGCTGGACTGGGCCCTGGCAGGCGTCACCGGCGACGGCAAAGCCAGCCAGGAAGACAAGGACGCACGCCCCAGGCTGGTCCGCTTCGACCTGGCCCGCCGGAAGTCCGCCACCCTGGTGGAAGCCCTGGACAGCTACCGACTCTCCGGCGACGGCACGAAAGTGGTGCTGGTCAACGACAAACAGGTCAGCGTGGTTCCCTCTGCCGCCAAAGCCGATGAGGAATCCGGCCAGCTGGTCAAGGTGGATCTGGGCCGTATCCGCGTGATGATGGATCCCCTCAGCGTCTGGGGCCAGGCGTTCGACGAAGCCTGGCGCCTGCAGCGCGACTTCTTCTGGGCCGAAGACATGGCAGGACAGGATTGGGAATCCATCCACAAACGGTACCGTCCGATCGTTGACCGGCTGGGGTCCCACGACGACCTGGTGGACCTGCTCTGGGAGCTGCACGGGGAACTGGGCACCTCGCACGCCTACGTCCGGCCCGCAGCAGTCACGGAAAACGGCAGCAGTAGCCAGGGACGGCTCGGCGCAGACTTTGCCTTGACAGCGGCCGGCTGGGAGATCACCCGGATTCTTGCCGGGGAGTCCTCGGACCCGCTGGCCACCTCGCCGCTGACCCGGCCCGGTGCTGCCGCGATGGCCGGGGACGTAATACTGGCCATCGACGGTGTGCCGCTGTCCGCCACTGTGAGCCCCGCGATGCAGCTGGTGGGCGCTGCCGGACGGGCGGTGGAGCTGACACTGCGCAACGGAACGGGGCATGGCGTCGAGGCAGGGGAGCAGCGGCGGATCGCCGTGATCCCGGTCAAGGACGAGGAACGGCTGCGCTATCAGGAGTGGGTGGCCGCTAACCGCGGGATCGTCCGGGAGGCCTCCGGCGGCCGCTACGGGTACCTGCACATCCCGGACATGATGGCCAACGGCTGGGCGCAGCTGCACCGCGACCTCGACACCGAGACTGCCCTGGACGGACTCATCGTGGATGTCCGCCGGAACCGTGGCGGCCACACGTCCCAGCTGGTGGCGGAGCTGATTGGCCGGAAGGTCACCGGCTGGAGCATGCCCCGCGGCGAACGTCCGCGGACCTACCCGCACCACGCGCCGCGTGGTCCGGTGATCATCCTCGCCGATGAATTTGCCGGCTCCGACGGCGACATCATCACCCAGGTCTCCAAGCTGCGGGGGATCGGCCCGGTGATCGGCACGCGCACGTGGGGCGGTGTGGTGGGGATCGACAACAGGTTCGCCCTGGCCGACGGCACCGGCGTGACCCAGCCGCGGTACGCCACCTGGTTCGGTGGCGGTGTGGGCTGGTCCGTGGAAAACTACGGCGTGGACCCCGACATCGAAGTGCTCTACCCGCCGCACGCTTATGCCGCTGGCAGGGACCCCCAGCTGGAATACGGGATCGGTGCGCTTAGGGAAATGATCCAGGAGCTGCCCACGGACAAGCCCCCGGTCCGCGAAGGCTACCGCCGCCTGAAGCCTGCGCCGCTTCCTGCCCGCCGGCATGGCGGCTAACACCGTACTGCGACAATAGACCAAAGAAGGCCCTGCCCCTCCCGGTAGTCCGGGCGGGGCGGGGCCTTCTCCGTTTCAGGAGCAGCCAGCGTCACTAGCGACCGCAGCTGCCGCCTGGGTGGATCAGGACTGCAGGGTAGCGTCCAAGGTGATCTCGATGCTGGCCAGCGCGCCGGATACCGGGCAGCCGGTCTTGGCCTCGCCGGCGATCCGCTGGAACTCTTCTTCGGAGATGCCGGGGATCTTGGCGGACATCGTCAGGTGGCTCCCCGTGATGCCGGTGCCGGGAACGAACGTCACGTCGGCTTTGGTGTTGACTTCTTCCGGAGCATGTCCGGCCTGGGCGAGCATGTTGCTGAATGCCATCGAGAAGCAGCTCGCGTGCGCTGCGGCGATGAGTTCTTCCGGGCTGGTCTTGCCCCCGGCCGCTTCGGTGCGTGCCTTCCAGGTAACCTCAAATGTGCCCAGGCCGGAGCTGTCCAGCGTGGTCTGACCCGACCCTGTCATCAGGTCGCCGTTCCATACTGTGTGCGCGGTGCGTATTGCTGCCATGTCCACTCCTCAAAGTCGGTTCGAACCGGGACCGGCCGTTGCCCGGCCCCGCCGGTTCCAATCCTAGGGATTGAGCGGCGGCCGTGCACAGGGTGTCCGCTCTCAGTGGATTGTGACTGTGCGCCCGGCCGCCTGGCGACTGACGCAGGGCGGTCACGGCTTGGCCGTTAAACAGCGACGGCGCCGCTCCCCGATGAGGGGAGCGGCGCCGTCGTGCGTGGTTCTGTTCGCGATCAGTTCCAGAGTGTGGCGATGGCCACGTTGAGCAGCGCAAGTCCGCCGACTCCGTGGGACAGGCCAGTGGAAACCGGTTCACCCTTCTTGACCTTCCGGGAGCCGATCACGGCCAGCACGGCAACAGCGACACCGATTGCGAACTTGATGCCAAGCTTAAAATAGTTGGCATGCATGTTCAGTTCCGGAATCGTTATCATGCCCATCATGGCGACGCCGGTCAGCAGTTGCAGGAAGGCGCCGTCACGCTGGCGTGGGTGGACGGTCGGCTCTTTGATCGTGGCGATCCAGTAGCCCACGATCATTGCTGCGCCGACGATATGCAAGAACACCAGGATGCTGAACACGATAGTCATGGCACCAGCTTAGCCAGTAGATTCTACGTCGCGTAGCAAAGCCACGCGGGGCCTGAATGCACCGCGCCTTAAACCACGACGGCCGTGCTCGCGTTCCAGTGGTTTCCCACCGGTGCGTGCACCGCCGTCGTTCGGTTCTGCTGGGGGATTAGAGTCCCAGGTCGGCCTCGAAGGCGCCTTCTTCAAGGCGGGCCTTCAGGGTCTGGAGGAAGCGTCCTGCGTCCGCGCCGTCCACCAGGCGGTGGTCGTACGTGAGTGACAGGTACATCATGGAGCGGATGGCGATCGAGTCGTCACCGTTCTCATCGGCCACCACCACGGGGCGCTTGACGATCGCGCCGGTGCCCAGGATGCCAACCTGCGGCTGGTTGATGATCGGGGTGTCGAACAGGGCGCCGACCGAACCGATGTTGGTGATGCTGAACGTTCCGCCGGACAGTTCGTCCGGGCCGATCTTGCCGTCGCGGGTGCGGCCGGCAACGTCGGCGATCTTGGCGGCCAGCCCGGCCAGGTTCAGGTTGCCGGCATCGGTGACGACCGGAACCAGCAGGCCCTTGTCCGTGTCCACTGCGATCGCCAGGTGCTCGGCGTTGTGGTAGGTGATCTCCTGCTTGTCCTCGTCGTACGCAGCGTTGAGCTTGGGGTGCTGCTTGAGGGCCTCGGCCACGGCCTTGGCGATGAACGGCAGGAAGGTGAGCTTGACGCCGTTCTGGGCCAGGAACGAGTTCTTGGCCTTCAGACGGAGCTTGGCCACCTTGGTCATGTCCACTTCGTGCACCTGCGTGAGCTGCGTGGAGATTTCGAGGGATTCGCGCATGCGGCGGGCGATGACCTGGCGGATGCGTGGTGCCTTCTGCGTGGTGCCGCGCAGGGAGGAGGCTGCCGGGCCGGCCGGAGCGGCGGACGGCTTGGCCGGTGCAGCGGCGGGGGGAGCAGCCTTGGCTTCTGCCGCAGCGAGGACGTCCTGCTTGCGGATGCGTCCACCAACGCCGGTGCCGGACAGTGATGCGACGTCCACGCCGTGCTGGTTGGCCAGCTTCCGGACCAGGGGCGTCACGTAGCCGGAGTCGCCGCCGGCAGCAGGCTCGGCTGCGGGTGCCGGGGCCGAAACGGGAGCAGGTGCTGCTGCCGCGGCCGGTGCCGCCGGAGCGGCCTCTGCCTTGGGTGCAACGGGAGCAGGTGCCGCGGCGGGCGCTGGTGCCGCAGGCTCGGCGGCGGGCGCCGGAGCTGCTGCCGGTGCCGGAGCGGAGGCTGCGGGGGCAGCCGCGCCGGAGCCGATGACGGCGAGGACTGCGCCTACTTCGGCGGTTTCGTCTTCGTTGACCCGGATTTCCTGCAGCGTTCCCGCGACGGGGGACGGGATTTCGGTGTCAACCTTGTCCGTGGAAACCTCGAGCAGCGGCTCATCCACTGCAACGGTGTCGCCCACGGCCTTCAGCCAGCGGGTGACGGTTCCTTCAGTGACGCTTTCGCCCAGTGCCGGGAGGGTGACGTCGTGGGTTTCGCCGTCCGATGCGGCGGGTGCTGCCGCTGCGGGAGCTTCTTCAGCGGGTGCTTCGGCGGCCGGAGCCTCTTCGGCGGGTGCTTCTTCGGCCGGCGCTGCTGCTTCGGGGGCTGCGCCGCCGCCGGAGCCGTCGCCGATGCGGACCAAGGGAGCGCCTACTTCGGCGGTCTCGTCTTCGGCAACGAGGATTTCCTCGATGATGCCGGCAATCGGAGAGGGGATTTCGGTGTCTACTTTGTCGGTGGAAACCTCGAGCAGCGGTTCGTCCACCTCTACCCGGTCACCTACCTGCTTGAGCCAGCGGGTGACGGTTCCTTCGGTGACGCTCTCACCGAGGGCGGGCAAGTTAACGGATTCAGACATGTCGTCCCCGTTCTCCTTATTGATCTTTTGTGCGGATGATGGCTGGCTTGTTCGAGCTTAGTGCACCCGGCGGATCACGCCGGGTGCACTAAGCCCTGTTGTCTTGCGGTGGTGCGGGCGGAACTGCTAGCCGTGCAGAGGCTTGCCGGCCAGGGCCAGGTGGGCCTCGCCCAGGGACTCGTTCTGGGTCGGGTGTGCGTGGACCAGCTGGGCCACGTCCTCCGGGTAGGCTTCCCAGTTCACGATCAGCTGGGCCTCGCCGATCTGCTCGCCCATGCGGGCGCCGATCATGTGGACGCCGACCACGGGGCCGTCTTTCTGGCGGACCAGCTTGACAAGGCCGCCGGTGCCCAGGATGGAGCTTTTGCCGTTGCCGGCGAGGTTGTATTCCTGGATCTGGATCTGGTCGTCACCGAACTTGGCCTTGGCGGCCTTTTCCGTGTAGCCCACCGTGGCGATTTCGGGCTCGGAGTAGGTGACCTTGGGGATGTTGACGTCTTCGACGACGACGGGCTTCAGGCCGGCGATTTCCTCGGCGACGAAGATGCCCTGCTGGTAGCCGCGGTGTGCCAACTGGACGCCGGGGACGATGTCGCCAACGGCATAGACGTTGCCGACACCGGTGTGCAGACGCTCGTTGGTGATGACGAAGCCGCGGTCGATGGTCAGACCGGCCTCTTCGTAGCCGAGGTTGGCCGTGACCGGGCCGCGGCCGACGGCCACAAGCATCAGGTCTGCTTCGAAGGTCTTGCCGTCCACGAGGGTGACCTTCACGCCGTCGGCGTTCTGCTCAACGCCCTGGAAGAAGGTGCCGGTGGAGAACTTGATGCCGCGCTTCTTGAAGGCGCGCTCAAAGGCCTTGACGATTGTCGCGTCCTCGTTCGGGACCAGCGAAGGCAGGCCCTCGATGATGGTGACGTCGACGCCGAAGGACTTCCAAACCGAAGCGAACTCGACGCCGATCACGCCGCCGCCCAGGATGATCGCGCTCTTGGGGATGAAATCCATGGTGAGGGCTTCGTCGGAGGTGATGACCTTGCCGCCGATTTCCAGGCCCGGCAGCGACCGGGAGTAGGAGCCGGTCGCGAGGACAATGTTCTTGCCCTTGTACGCGGTGCCGTTCACGACTACGGTGTCGGTGCCCTGGAGCTTGCCTTCGCCTTCGATGACGGTGATGCCTTTTTTGCCCTTGATGAGACCCTGCAGGCCTTTGAACTTGCCAGCGATGATCCCGTCTTTGTAGGCGTTGACAGCGGTGATGTCAATGCTGTCAAGGGTGACGTTGACGCCGTACTTTGCCGAGTCGCGGGCGTGGTCGGCCAGTTCAGCGGAGTGCAGCAAGGCCTTGGTGGGGATACAGCCGTTGTGCAGGCAGGTGCCGCCTAGCTTGCCCTTTTCGATCAGGCCAACGGTGAGGCCAAGCTGAACGGCACGCAGGGCAGTTGCGTAGCCGCCGCTGCCGCCGCCGAGTACCAGGATGTCGAATTCTTGCGCAGTTGCCTGATCGGCCACTAAAACGCTCCCTCGCGTGAACGATGACACGAGAGTACGCATCATCTGGTCTTGGAACTTCCCTGCCGTGATTATGCCAGCAGAACAGTTCCCTTTCATTTGTGACTACCGGAGTTCACCTTAGCGAACCACTAATACATGCTCCACCTTGCCGTGGCGTTTGTGGGGCGCTTGTGGTGAGTGTCACGCGGCTTTGTGTCCAAGGATTCACGGTGGTGTCACAAAGCCGCGTGACAGTTCAAAAGCTGGTCAGGCGGCAGCGGCCAGGATGTCCTCGACGTAAGCCACCAGTGTGCGGACGGTGCAGCCTGTGCCCTGCTTGTGCGTGTAGCCGTAAGGGCTTCCGTTGTTGAAGGACGGGCCGGCGATGTCGATGTGCGCCCAGGGGATCTGCTCCCCGTCCTTGCCCTTGCCCACAAACTCGCGCAGGAAAACAGCTGCGGTCATCATGCCGCCGTGGCGTTCGCCGATGTTGGCGAGGTCGGCCACCTGGGAGTCGATGCTCGGGCGCAGTTCCTCCGGCAGCGGCATGGGCCACACCAGTTCGCCCGCACGATCTGCGGCGGCCTTGATCGGTCCGGTGACGCTGTCAGAGCCCATGACGCCCGCAGTCCTGTTGCCGAGGGCGATGAGTTGCGCGCCCGTGAGGGTGGCGACGTCGATGATGGCGTCAGGGTATTCACGGCTCGCCGCGACGATGCCGTCTGCCATCACCAGGCGGCCCTCGGCGTCGGTGTTCAGCACTTCCACGGTCTTGCCGCCGAACATGGTGAGCACATCAGCAGGCCGTGAAGCTGCACCGGAGGGCATGTTTTCAGCGATGCAGAGCCAGGCGGTCGCCTTCACCGGAAGACCCAGTCCTGCGATCGCCAGCACGGTGTTAAGGACGACGGCGGCGCCCGCCATGTCGCTCTTCATGTCACCCATGCCAAGGGCCGGCTTAATGGAAATGCCGCCGGTGTCGAACGTGATGCCCTTGCCGACGAGGGCGATTTTTGCGGTGGCCTTTGCGGGTGCGTATTCGACCTTCACCAGGCGGGGCTGGCGGGTGGAGCCCTTGCCCACCCCCATGATGCCGCCGAAGCCTTCCTTTTCGAGGCGTTTTTCGTCCCAGACCGTCACCTTGACCGGCAGGCCCTTGGCCAGTTCCCTGGCGGCCTCGGCGAAGGATTCGGGGTACAGGTGGCTGGGCGGCTGGTTGACCAGGGAGCGCGTGGCGTTGACGGCTTTACCGATCAGGCCAGCACGCGTCAGCGCGGCGCGAAGCGCATCGTTGGGGGCAAGGTCCGTGTAGATCAACGCGTTGCGGACCGGTTCCTTCAGCCCGTCGTTGGACGACCGGTACTCGGTGAAGGAATAGGCGCCCAGGGCCGCACCCTCGGCGACCGCCGCGACGTCGGCGACACCCGCCGTCGGGAGCGCGAGGACAACAGTGGGCAGACCGCCGAGCTGGCGGACGGCGGAACCCGCGGCACGCCGCAGGGCCTCTTCGGTGAGGGGACGGCCAGCGGCCACCTTGCCAACACCGGCGAGAACCAGAACACCCGCACCCGTTTCCGGGAGGCCGGGCAGCCGGACGATCTGGTCAGCGGCACCGGTGACACCCAGAACCTTGAGGGAGTCGGTCAGTGCTTCCGCCGATTTTGCGGTCAACGGATTCGCCAGCAGGATAGGGCCGTCCGATCCCTGTCCCACGCCGATGACGACGGCGTCACTGGGGGTCCTGTTCAGGTCCTTGGCGAGGGTACTAAGGTTGATTTCAGTATTCTTGACCACGGGGTAAGTCCTCAATTCTCGAAAAGGCTGTTCGCGCTGGTATGGATGTCAGGCGCTCGGCCATGGAAATCCGGGGGCCGTCCGATCGGGGCGACGCCGGGGTGCCGGTAATCCCGTCCGGCGGGCCATTCACGATCGTAGCCGCTGCGGGCCGCGGCAGCGGAATCCCCTGAGACCTGCGCCACACCGGCTGGCGGAATTCCCGAGTGCCTGGCCGCGTTGTACAAGATATTCACCTGACTCCTTGAAAGGACGACGCCGTGCTTGAACGGATTTCCGGTTCCCTGCTGGACCCCGATGCGCTCTATGCGAGCAACATCGAGCTGTTCCACAGCCCGGCGCTCAGCGGGCTGAACCTGGTGATGGGCTTCACCGGCTTTGCCGATGCCGGCCACGTGGTGAGGCAGATCAATGCGGAGCTCCTGGACACCCTCGACGCCGAGCCGGTGGCAGTGTTCGACGCTGACCAGCTCATCGACTACCGTTCGCGGCGGCCCCACATCTCCTTCGTGGAGGATCATCTGCAGGACTATCAGCAGCCGAAGCTGGCGCTGTACAAGCTGACGGACGGGCTCGGCAGCCCCTTCCTGCTTCTGGCCGGTTTTGAACCCGACCTTCAATGGGAGCGGTTCGCGCGCGCCGTCGTTGGCATTGTGGAAAAGCTCGACGTGAACCTGGTGACCTGGATTCACTCCATTCCCATGCCTGTGCCGCACACGCGCCCTGTTGGCGTGACCGTCCACGGCAACCGTCCGGAACTGATCGAAGGCATTTCCGCCTGGAAGCCCACCGTTGACGTTCCGGCTGCCGTAGGGCACATTCTGGAGCTGCGCCTCATGGAGGCTGAGCGCAATGTTGCCGGCTACGTGATCCACGTTCCGCACTACCTTGCCGACGCGGAATACCCGCCGGCCGCAGTAGCCGGACTTGAATTCCTCGGTGCCGCGACGTCCCTGATGTTGCCGGCGGACCGGCTGCGCGAGGCGGGCCGGGAAGTGGGCCGCCAGATCGCTGAACAGGTTGCAGCCTCGGAAGATGTGCAGCAGGTTGTCTCCCGGCTGGAAGAGCGGTACGACGAGAAGGCTGAGGGTACCGTCCGACGCTCGCTTCTGGCCGATGAAAATGACGAACTTCCGAACGGTGACGAGCTGGGCGCGGCAGTGGAGGCCTACCTGGCCCGCGAGAACCCGCACCCGTAGCCGGCCCCACGGCGTCCGCCTTGCAGACGCCTGCCCGGGGCGGGGCAGCAGCCCGGGCATAATGAGGGGGTGACTGCACCCCGAGCCTGGCTGATCTGGACCATCGGCATCTTCGCCTACCTTGTGGCCGTCTCCCAGCGCACCTCATTCGGTGTGGTGGGGCTGGAAGCCACCGAGCGGTTCCATGCCGGCGCGTCCGCCATCTCCTTCTTCACGGTGCTGCAGCTGCTGGTCTACGCCGGACTGCAGATCCCCGTCGGCCTCCTGGTGGACAGGTTCGGCTCGCGCATCATGATCGCCGGTGGAGCCGTCCTCATGGGACTTGGGCAGCTCCAGCTGGCCTTCGCCGACACCATCCCCGGCGGTGTGGCGGGGCGGGTTCTTGTGGGCGCCGGCGACGCCATGACCTTTATTTCCGTGATCCGGCTCATTCCCCTGTGGTTCGCGCCTGCCCGGGTTCCCCTGGTCACGCAGCTGACGGGCATGTCGGGCCAGTTGGGGCAGCTGTTCAGTGTGCTGCCGTTCGCCTTTGTCCTGCATTCCTTTGGCTGGACCCCCGGCTTCCTGATGCTCGCCGGCATGGCGGGCCTGGCGGTGGTGCTGGTGCTGGTCCTGTTGAAGGACCACCCGCCCGGTGTGCCCGCCCCCCAAGCGCAGCAAGGGTTGAAGGCCACGGGCGCCTCGCTCGCGCGGGCCTGGCGCCAGCCGGGTACCCGGCTGGGGATGTGGAGCCACTTCACCATACAGTTCAGCGGCACGGTGTTCGCCATGACCTGGGGATATCCGTTCCTGATCTCGGGACAGGGCCTGGATGCCGCAACCGTGGCCGGCCTGATGACCCTGTACGTTGCGGCGGCGATGGCCGTGGGCCCTTTCATCGGGCAGTTCGTTTCCCGCCACCCACTTCGCCGGTCAACCATGGTGCTGCTCATCGCCGGGGCCACGGCCGCTGCCTGGGCCGCGGTGCTGGTGACGCCTGGCCGCTCCCCGCTGTGGTTGCTGGCGTGCCTGGTGGTGGTCCTGGCCGTCGGGGGGCCAGGATCGATGATCGGGTTTGACTTCGCGCGGACGTTCAATCCGGCGCACAGGATCTGAACCGCAACGGGCATCGTGAATGTGGGCGGTTTCATCGCGGCCCTCGTGGCGATCTTCCTGGTCGGCCTCGTGCTGGACGTCCTGCTGGCCAGCGGCTATTCCGACGGCGTCCTGTACGGGCTCGAGCCGTTCCGGATCGCACTTAGCGTTCAGTTCCTTTTGCTGGGCTTCGGCGCCGCCATGACGCTGGTCTGCCGGCGCAAAGTACGGCGTCAGATGGCCGCGCAGGGTGTTGTGGTGCCGCCGCTCCTCCGGGCCATGGCGCAGCAGCGGCGGGCGAACCTGGCCCGGCGGCGCCAGCCGTCCGAGTCCAAGGACCGCTGAGACTCTTCCTCCACACCTGGTCGCTTGTCCACATGGCCCAGGTTTTTTCGGGCGCGCGCCACCGGCTGAGCCAAGACTTGAACTATGAAACCTTCAGAACACCTGACCGTCCGAGGCCCTGAAGACATCCTCGGCTTCATCCCGCATTCCCTGGGCTACTGGCCGGCAGACAGCCTGGTTGCGATGACCCTGCACGGTAACCGGCTGGGAGCAACCCTGAGGCTGGATCTTCCAGGCCCGGAAACCCTCTCGGACCCGAAAGACTACGCCGACACGGTGCTCGGCTATCTCCAGGCTGACGGGGATGCCGACGGTGCCCTGCTGGCCTGCTTCACCAACGACGGCTGGATGGAACCTCCGGGAACCTACCGCGGGCTACTGGACGCGCTGCAGTCGGTCTTAGGGGCCGCGGGGATGCCGGTACGGGACGCCTGGTACGTCGGTGACGCCTTCTGGCGTGATGCCTATTGCACCGAACCGTCCTGCTGCCCCTCGCCGGGCCGGTCCGTTCAAGCGATCCGGGACAGCATGCTGAACGCCGAGATGGTTTTCCGCGGCAGCAGCGTCGGGCCCGCGCCGGAGGACGGTGCCCATCCTCCGCCCACGCTTTCCGGCGAGGACCGGACAGCCATCCTTGCCTACGAGGAAACGTGGGCGGAGCAGCTGGACCGGCGCCGGGGAGCAGGGACCAGTTTGGCCAGCTGATGGTCCAGTGGGAGGCACTGCTGGCCAACGTGCCTTGTCAGGTGCTGCCGGTCAA
This sequence comes from Pseudarthrobacter sp. AB1, assembly GCF_014926485.1. NCBI lineage: Bacteria > Bacillati > Actinomycetota > Actinomycetes > Micrococcales > Micrococcaceae > Pseudarthrobacter > Pseudarthrobacter sp. AB1. The sequence goes on along the minus strand of NZ_PZKO01000005.1, from coordinate 95,204 downwards.
CGAGGTTGCCTACCTTCGCGCGTCGCTCCGTGTCCCGGCCTGGCGTGACGCCGTCCTGGTGATGGCCGCGGCCGGTCAGGCGGCTGCCCTGGCGGGTGCCGCGAAATTCGGTATCTTCGATGCCGGCTGCATCCTGGCTCCGGTGGGGCCTGCGCTCCTGGGCTTCGCACCTTCCGGACCAGCGCCCGGAGCCGGAGGGGCAGGATGGGAGCCAGCCGGACCAGGTATCCCAGGCATTCCGGGGTATGGCGAAGTCCTGTTGGGGCTGGACCCTGTGGTTCCTGCCTGGCACACCCTTAACAGCCTTGACGCAGTGCTGGAACAGCTGACGGCGTGCGGCGGTCAGGCCGGTGCGGCCGCGCTGACAGGACGAGGGTGGATCGCATGGTGCAGGGGACGGGGGTCGTACGCTGCCGCGTACCTCGGCCGTGCCCTTGAGGAGGAACCAGGCTACCGGCTCGCTGAACTCATGCTTGAGCTGGTGCGGCGCGGCAACCTCTGCGGCTGGGCTGCACGGAAGGAAGCCGCCTGGCGGAAATTCGAACCGGATGCAGCCTGAGCCGCTGTAGCCTCACCAGTGGGACCGGGATGCGCCAGCCTTGAGGTCGGGTTTGGGAAAACCATGAGACAATGGTTGCCGAGACCCGGTTGGGTCCGTGAATCAAGTGCATGTGATGAAGCCCAGCAGGGAACATTATGGCCGCCCCGGCAGTTCTACTTGTAGACTCTGCCGGCCGTGGTTGCACCTGATATTCATCACGGACTTGACAGGGTCATAGTGGTGTTGCCCGTATGGTGATTCCACAGACCGCCGCTAGAAAGGTTTTCTGTGACCCCGTCTTCCGCGAAGAAGGAACCCGCCGCCCAGGACGATTTGTCCCCTGAGGCGAAGCAGGCTGCAACGAACGCCAAGCGAGCAGCGACGCGGGCAGCCAACAAAGCCATCAAGGATGCCTCCGGTGACACCGGTTTGGACGGCAAGCCTGAGCCCAAGAAGCGCGGGCCCAAGCCCGGCGCCAAAGCCGCTGCCGAAGCAGCCGGAAAATCCGCGCGCGGCGACGACGACGAGGACGTTGAGGAGGACCTCGACGACATCAACATCGCCGATGACAGCGAGATCACCGCAGCCAAGGCCGCCTCAGCAGCAACGGGTAAGGGCTTTGTCTACTCGGATGCCGATGACGACGATGCCCCTGTCCAGCAGGTAATGTCGGCCGGTGCCACGGCTGACCCCGTCAAGGATTACCTCAAGCAGATCGGTAAGGTTGCGCTGCTCAACGCCGAGCAGGAAGTCGACCTCGCGCTCCGGATCGAAGCCGGACTCTTCGCCGAAGAGAAGATCAACGCCGACGACGGCTCGATGGAACCCAAGTTCAAGCGTGAACTTGAATTCGTCATCCACGACGGCAAGCGTGCCAAGAACCACCTGCTCGAAGCCAACCTACGCCTGGTGGTTTCACTGGCTAAGCGCTACACCGGTCGAGGCATGCTGTTTCTGGACCTCATCCAGGAAGGCAACCTGGGTCTGATCCGTGCTGTCGAGAAGTTCGACTACACGAAGGGCTTCAAGTTCTCCACGTACGCCACGTGGTGGATCCGCCAGGCCATCACCCGCGCCATGGCAGATCAGGCCCGCACCATCCGCATCCCGGTGCACATGGTCGAAGTCATCAACAAGCTGGCCCGCGTGCAGCGCCAAATGCTCCAGGACCTGGGCCGCGAACCCACGCCCGAAGAACTGGCCCTCGAACTGGACATGACTCCTGAAAAGGTCGTCGAGGTCCAGAAGTACGGCCGCGAACCGATCTCCCTGCACACCCCGCTCGGTGAAGACGGTGACTCCGAGTTCGGCGACCTCATCGAGGACTCCGAGGCCGTGGTTCCCGCTGATGCCGTGAGCTTTACGCTCTTGCAGGAACAGCTGCATTCCGTTCTGGACACCCTGTCCGAGCGCGAAGCCGGCGTGGTGGCTATGCGTTTCGGCCTGACGGACGGCCAGCCGAAGACTTTAGACGAAATCGGCAAGGTCTACGGCGTTACGCGTGAGCGTATCCGCCAGATCGAATCCAAGACCATGTCCAAGCTCCGCCACCCGTCACGGTCGCAGGTCCTGCGGGACTACCTGGACTAGATCGGGACTCAGGCAGCGCCGGTCACCTTCCGCCCATCATCTTCGGATTGAGGGGTGAGAAGGGGACCCGCGTTTTCCTCTTTGGGATTCAACGCGTGGTCTCCACAACAAAGAATGCGTGGTCTCCATAACAAAGAAGAGGACCCCTCCGGCTGGAGGAGTCCTCTTCTTTGGTGTGTCAGGTTTGGGTGCGTCCGGTCAGTCGACGGCTACGGGAGCCTTCTCGTGAAGCCTGCCCGTCTCGTCGTGCCAGTCGGAGCTCAGCGGCCTCAGCGTAGCCTCGATTGCACGGGCATGGTGGCCGCAGAACAGCAGCTCACCGCCGGAGGACTCGAGTACAACGCGGACATATGCCTGAGCTCCGCAGCGATCGCACCGGTCCAGTGCGTTGAGTGTGCGGTCTGCCACTGCTGTTGTCATGTCGGCCTCCTTAGTAGATCTGTATGTCTATATAACCAGTATTCGTACCAATCCCATCGCAAGGACGGGTCAAGTTCGCTGTCCGCGTAGCCACAAGAATTGATCAAGGCGCACGTTTCCATCACGGAAGGATAACGAGTGGCCCGGCCCACAGCCTTGGCCCCGTGTGGCAGTCACCCGTCTGCTGCCGCGCCGACTAGGCTTGATGCAGCGCCCGCAGCGCCAGCTGTTCCGTCACTGAAGGAGTTCACAGCCCGTGGCACCAAGTTCCGATTACACCGCCCGGCACCTTTCTGTCCTGGAGGGCCTCGAAGCCGTCCGCAAGCGCCCCGGCATGTATATCGGTTCCACCGATTCGCGCGGGCTGATGCACTGCCTGTGGGAGATCATCGACAACTCGGTGGACGAAGCGCTTGCCGGTTTTGGCCACGACATCAAGATCATCCTGCACGCGGACAACTCGGTGGAAATTCACGACGACGGCCGCGGCATCCCCGTGGACGTGGAACCGAAGACGGGACTCACCGGCGTCGAGGTGGTCTTCACCAAACTCCATGCGGGCGGCAAGTTCGGCGGCGGGTCCTACACGGCCTCCGGCGGCCTGCACGGCGTGGGCGCCTCCGTGGTGAACGCCCTGTCTGCCCGCCTGGACGTTGAAGTGGACCGCGGCAGCAAAACCTACAAAATGTCATTCCGGCGCGGCGAGCCGGGGCGCTTCAAGGACCAGGGATCCAGGCTGGACCCGTCGGCAGTCTTCGCCCCGTTTGTGGACGGTTCCGTGCTGGACGTGGTGGGCAAGGCGAAGCGTGGTGTGACCGGGACCCGGATCCGCTACTGGGCAGACCGCCAGATTTTCACGCCGGACGCCAAGTTCTCCTATGACGAACTGGCCGCGCGGGCCCGGCAGACCTCCTTCCTGGTGCCGGGGCTCAAGCTCACCGTCCGCGATGAGCGGAGGCTGGCAGGGACCCCCGGTGAAGCGGCGGGCCACGAAGAGGTGTTCCACCACGACGGCGGCCTGTCCGAGTTCGTCGAGTTCCTCGCCGCCGATCCCGCCGTCACCGACGTCTGGCGGCTGCACGGTTCGGGTAAGTTCAAGGAAACCGTCCCGGTACTTGACGAGCGCGGGCACAGCCAGCTTGCCGAGGTTGAACGTGACTGTGAAGTGGACGTGGCGCTCCGCTGGGGCATCGGCTATGACAGCACCGTCCGCAGCTTCGTCAACATCATCGCGACGCCCAAGGGCGGAACCCACCAGTCAGGTTTCGAGCAGGCGCTGGTCAAGACGTTCCGGAAAGCAGTGGAGGCCAACGCCCGCAAGCTGAAGGCCGGGAACGACAAAATTGAGAAGGACGACATCTTTGCCGGGCTGACGGCTGTGCTGACGGTCCGGTTGGCCGAGCCGCAGTTCGAGGGCCAGACCAAAGAGATCCTGGGCACCTCCGCGGTCCGCGCCATCGTCGCGAAGGTGGTGGAGCAGGAGATCTCCGCGAAGCTGAACTCAGCCAACCGGAACGACAAGGCCCACTCAGCGCTGCTCCTGGAAAAAATCGTCAGCGAGATGAAGTCCCGGATTTCCGCGCGGGTGCACAAGGAGACCCAGCGGCGCAAGAACGCCCTGGAAACCTCGTCCATGCCCACCAAGCTCGCCGACTGCCGGACGGACGACGTCGACCGTTCCGAACTGTTCATCGTGGAAGGCGACTCGGCGCTGGGAACTGCCAAGCTGGCACGGTCCTCGGACTTCCAGGCGCTGTTGCCCATCCGCGGCAAGATCCTGAACGTGCAGAAGGCGTCCGTGGGAGACATGCTGTCCAACGCGGAATGCGCTGCGCTGATCCAGGTGGTGGGAGCCGGTTCGGGCCGCAGCTTCGACATCAACGCGGCCCGGTACGGCAAGGTCATCCTGATGACCGACGCCGACGTGGACGGCGCCCACATCCGGACGCTGCTGTTGACGCTCTTCTTCCGGTACATGCGCCCCATGATCGATGCCGGACGGGTCTATGCTGCCGTGCCGCCGCTGCACCGGGTGGAGGTCATCAACGCCGGGCAGAAGGCCAACGACATGATCTACACCTACTCGGAGACCGAACTGCACGTGCTCCTGGCCCGGCTGGCCGAGGAAGGCAAACGCTACAAGGAGCCGATCCAGCGGTACAAGGGCCTGGGCGAGATGGACGCCGGGCAGCTGGCCGAAACCACCATGGATCCGCGGCACCGGACACTGCGCAAAGTGGGCATCGAGAATGCCAAGCACGCGGAGGACACGTTCGACCTGCTGATGGGATCCGATGTCGCCCCCCGTAAAGACTTCATCATCGCCGGCGCCTCCAGCCTGGACCGGGAGCGGATCGACGCCTGACAACCGGTGACGGCCCGGCCCAGGAAGGCACAGCCCACAGGGCCCGGTCCTCCTGAGGGTGTCGTGAGCCGCCAAGTTTGGGTTAGTGGACGGGGTTTCGGATGTATTGGTAGACGGTTTCCCGGCTGATGCCGAATTCGCTGGGCAGAGCCGGCCCATGACGGAGAGCATGGGGTTCGCCAGGGGCGAGTCTTCGCCGGTGAAGACGAGGTTTTCCTTCACAAACTCGATGCGGGTCCACGAGCTCCCGGGGACGACGTTCCCCACCCCGTAGAACGTCGTACCTATGATTCGGATCAGACTGCCGCATTGGCGTTGAGTGAGCTGGAGCGTTGACTGGCCCTGGCTCTGGTTTCCCTATCACGGCAGTATCCATGGGAGCCTGGCCTACACACGGATGACCGGAGCGATCCGACTCTGCCCGAGCTATCGAAACGGGCAAGGGATTCCTTCGACATCGCTGTTGAAGCGGCCAGAGAATACCCTCTGGTCGCGAAATAGCTCCACGCACAAAGCCCAAGGGAATCATGGCTATGGCTCCCGCCACTGCTCCGACAAGCGCCTCGACCCAGGTCCCGGTGTTGAAAGCCACATCCCAGCCGCTCTTCGCCTGCATCTGGCCGTTGGTGACGATCACAACGACGGGCAGGAGGGCCCAGCTGATCCAACGAAGGACACGGGCGATCCCGTTGCGTATCTCCGAATTGACCAGTGAATACCGTTTGGCCTCGGCGGTGAGCCTGCTGGCATACGAACCGGTCCCCACGGCGACCACCCGCGCCCTGCCCTGCCCCGCCGTGACCGCAGAGCCGGACAGCACTCTCGAGCCCCGGTCCTTGTCCACGGCCTCTGATTCCCCAGGGAGGAGGGACTCGTCAACCTCCAGGCCAGTGTCGTCGATGATGACAGCGTCCGCCACGACCTGGTCACCGGCCTGCAGCACGGTGATGTCGCCCAGGACCACGTCCGCAACGGCAATTTCCTGCACGAGGCCGCCACGGAGTACCCGTACGCGAGCGGCATCAACGACAGCCAGCCGGTCCAGCAGCCTCTTGGCCCTGTACTCCTGGACCACCCCGATGGCGGCGTTACTGAGTGCGGCGAATCCGAAGAGCGCGTCTTGCCACTGCCCCAGGAAGAACAACAGCAGGAAGCAGCCGCCAACAATGCCGTTGAACAGAGTCAGCACGTTGGCCCGGATAATCTGCCACAGGCTCCTGCTCGAAGTGTCAGGTACTCCGTTGGCCAGGCCCGCCAGCGTTCTTTCCCTGACGTCCGCGGCGGAGAGGCCGGATCCGACGGGAGCGTCAGCCCCGGGCGGATATGGTGCCGCTGCCGTGCTCACGCGGCGTCCTTAGGGTGTTGTAGAGAGGGCTGTGCCGAGCGTCTTTCCCCACTCCCGTGCCCGGTCGATTTCACCGGGCAAAAGCTGGTTGGTGTCATCGACGAGGAAGCTTGCAGGCTCGGCTATGAGCTCAAGGCCATGTTGCTTGAGTCGCTTCGCGATGCCTTTGGACGCGTGCCCGGTCAGCAACTTGTTGCCCTCCATCCGGGTATCGAAGGCGGCCGCCTTCCCGGTTGCCTCGTCCAGGGAATCGAACCATGCGCGCAACCCCGGTCCTCCCGCCGCGGCGTCCGGGACCAGTCCCTTCTCCGGGTGTTCAAGGGCGTCTTTGACTGCCAGTTCCCACATCGGCTTCCTGCTCATGCCGTGGATGTGGGTCGGCCCTCCCACGACCAGAAGATCGGTGGCGGTGGGCTGCGTCTGGCCCGCCTCGTCGACGGACATCACGTGGGGTTCGGCCACCTCTTCCAGCCCTTGCGCTATCGCATCGGCGATGGCGTGTGTGTTGCCGTAGAGGGATTCGTAAACGATGGCTGCTTGCATAGTGTTGCCTTCCGCTCGAGTTCCGAGGCCGGGCCCTGGGCCCAACTGGCCGTATTTTCCAATAACTCCGCCGCGCAGGGCCCGTCTGTGCCCCGGACGCAGAACGAGCTCATCATGCGGTGATCACAACTTTCAGGGCGCTTGTTTCCGCGGCCCTGCTGAAAGTGTCGTAGGCATCCATGAACTGGTCAAAACGGAAGTGGTGCGTCGCGAACTTCTCCGCCGGGAGCTTTCCCTGGGCCACGAGTTTCAGCAGCATCGGGGTGGTGTTGGCGTTCACGAGTCCCATGCTGATGTTGATGTTCTGAATCCACAGGTTCTCCACATGAAGTTCCACGGATTTCCCGTGTACCCCGACGTTGGCGACGTTCCCGCCCGGCCGGACGATGTCGGTACACATGCTGAAGGTCGCGGGAATGCCCACTGCCTCGATGGCCACGTCCACACCTTGGCCGTCGGTCAGGCCCAGCACCTGTTCCTTCCAGCCGGAGTCCCCTGAGTGCACGACGTCGGTAGCGCCAAACTCGCGGGACTTTTCCAGGCGGTTCCCGTCAAGGTCGATGGCGATGATGGTGGCCGCGCCGTAGAGCCCGGCGGTGGCGATTGCTGCCAGCCCCACCGGACCTGCCCCGACCACCGCCACCGTGTCGCCGGGCTTCACCCGGCCGTACTGCACTCCGATCTCGAAGCCCGTCGGGAGGATATCGGAGAGCATGACGGCTTGCTCGTCACTCACTCCGGCCGGCAGAAGGTGCAGGGAGTTTTCGGCGTAGGGGACGCGGACGTATTCGGCCTGTGTGCCGTCGATCAGGTGGCCGAAGACCCAGCCGATGCCCGGGGCACCCTCGTCACCCATGCAGTGCGAATAGAGCCCGCTTTTGCAGTTGGCGCAGTGGCCACAGGACTTGATGCAGGAGATGATGACGCGGTCGCCCGGTTTCAGGCTGGTAACGGATGAACCGACCTCGGTGATGGTGCCCACTCCTTCGTGGCCGAGGATTCTTCCTTCCGTCACCGCGGGGACGTCGCCTTTGAGGATGTGCAGATCGGTCCCGCAAATGGTGGTGGTGTCCACTTTGACAATGGCATCGCTGGGATTTCTTATCACCGGATCAGGAACATCTGTCCAGGACTTCATTCCGGGCCCGCCGTAAACGATAGCTTTCATAACTGTTCCTGCCTGTTGCTGATGATGGAGTCCAGGGCGCGCGCGGAATGCTGCTCCACCTCAACGATGACGCCCGGTTGCCTTGGCGGTAAGGGACCAAGGTCCCGGAAGTTCGACGGCGGTGGCTCAGATCGTTGATTAGTCCGCGGTCCCTCCGGGCTCCAGTTGCCGGGAGATTATGACGGGGCCCGTGGCGTGGTGAAGGATTGCATGGGCATTTGACCCGATGGTTCCTCTGAGGAGCCCCCGGCCTTTGCTGCCGACAACGATGAGGGCGGCGCCGCGGGAGGCATTGAGGAGCGCCCGCGGGACTGAAGTATCCTGGGCGACGTTCTGGCTGATAGTCGCCTGCGGAGCCAGAGCCTGGGCGTCGTGAGCCGCCGTCTGTAGGAGACGACGTGCCGCCATTTGGCCGCCTCCGCCCTCGTTGGAGGTGCCGTCATGGGGCCGGATGACGTGGAAGATCGTCAGGTCCGCTCCCGTAGCGCTTGCCAGGGCACCTGCAATATTAAGAGCGCCCGCCGACCCGGAAGAGTCAATTCCCACCACAATGCGCCCTTCCGGGTTCTTGTCGAACCGGGTGACCGCAACGGGACAGGAGGCCGTCGCCGTGAGTTCCAGACTTACGGATCCCACCAGAAGTCCCATGAAGCCACCGATTCCGCGGCTGCCAAGAACCAGCATCCGCGCTCCGTCGGCGGTCCGGCGGAGATGGCCTGCAGGGAGTCCGTACAGGAGGGTGCTCCGGATCCTGACCCGGGGCGCCACGGAAAGCGCCTCAGCTTGCCCCTCATCAAGGATGGCCTGCGCCTTATGGTGCAGGCCGCTGCCGGCTATGCCCTTGACGGGTCCGAGGTCGTTGGTCAGCAGCGGCCACAGGGAGCAATGAACCACCTGTAGTTCACAATCCAAAAGCGCTGCGTGCCGTGCGGCCCATCGCGCAGCGAGGGCTGATTCAGCCGACCCGTCGTAGCCAACCACCACGCGGTCAGGGGTGAGCATGGCTGGACCCGGCTTGGGCGCCCTCGTCAGCGGAAGACTGCCGCGGGTCTGCCGGCGGTTCAGGGGTTTGTTTCACGGTCTTCCTCGGCATCCTGGCTGACCACCAGCACAGGGCGATGCGCATGGGCTGCACACGCTGCGCTCACGGAGCCCATGAGCTGGCCGAAGAGGCCGCCGTGGCCGCGCCGCCCGACAACCAGCAGTTGTGCGTTCAGGCTTTCTTCCACCAGAACTTTCGCCGGCGATCCCACTTTCACAGCTGTCGTGAGATGTTCCGGGCGCTCCGGGCCATAGTCTGTGTCGATGGCTTGTTCCGTGAGGCCTTTGGCGATCGCCTCGAGCTCTGCCGTATTATCGATGTACCCGGGATGCAGGTGCGCGGGTAGGTAGAAGTCGGAGAAGCCCAGGCACGTGATGACGTGCAGCGGGGCGGTCAATGCGGGTGCCAGCCGCCCTGCAAGGCACAGCGTCGCGGGGGAGCATTCGGAACCGTCGATTCCGACAAGAATGCGTTCGCTATCACTCATGGCAGTTCCTTTCTCTAAGGGCGCACTTACCCACCGCCCTCATGAAGGGTCACTCCAATCCAGCGCGGGTGGCCTCGTCCAAGGGACCACCCCAGGTCAGTGGGCCGGCAACCTTGAACCGCCTTCCAGTGACGCTCTCCGGGGAAATACGGAGGGAATGGTCCTTGCGGCCCGTCTCCCACGGAAATAGCAACTGTTCGATGTGGGCCAGCAGTTCAGGAGTCCGGGGGAGCGTCGCGGCAGACCCTTTCAAGACAACACTCCAGGCGATGCCGCCATTCGGGGCTGTGCCATCGACTTCAAAAGCCACCGTCTTGCCCAATGCGGCCGCAAGCTTGGTGCCGGCACCCGTTCGGAAGACCAGTGATTCATGATCAACCTTGTAATTGATGGGAAAGATCTCGGGGTGGTCGCTCACCCACACAGCAAGGCGGCCCACGGAATCACCCCGCAGCAACTTCCAGCTCTGCTCCGTTGGGACTCGGCGGTCTCCGGTAGCGTTGCGTCAGTCGTCATGCCATGAGCATGGGAGCGGGTACGCCCCGCAATGTAGGGCACAAAGACCCCTGGGCCAACCTGGACATGGATGAAAGCCGCCGAGGGGGCGTAGTCTGTGTGCGACTGCAACAGCCGGTTGCCCCTGCACTCGCGGCCGAATTCCGAGGAAAGGCGATTTCCGTGAGCGAACCCACCAGGCCAACCGGAGAGCACTGGCAATCTACTGCCGGCCCTCGAATGGACGAAGTTCATACCGACTTTGACCGTTCCGGGGAACTGGTGAGCGACCAACAACGGATGCAGGGGCTCCTGAATGCCGTCGTCGCCTTGGCTGAGGACCTGAGTCTGGAGGCCTTGCTGCAAAGGGTGGTCAGTTCGGCCTGTGACCTCCTCCAGGCTGAGTACGGTGCGTTGGGCGTCATCGGAAGCGACCGTGCCCTGAGCCATTTCATCACTGTGGGGATCGATACTGACCTCGCCCATAATATTGGCCCACTCCCCACAGGACATGGCGTTCTAGGCCTACTGACCCGCGATCCGAAGCCGTTGCGGCTGCACGATCTTAGCCAACATCCGGCCGCTTACGGGTTTCCCAAGAATCATCCGCCGATGAAATCTTTCCTCGGGGTGCCTGTCAGGGTGAGGGATGTTGTGTTCGGCAACCTTTACCTGACCCAAAAAAGGGGTGGCGGCGACTTCACGGATGAAGACGAGGAGCTGGCCGAGGCACTTGCTGCAGCCGCCGGCGTCGCCATTGAAAACGCCAGGCTCTATGACGATGCCCGGCGCAGAACCGCATGGCTGCAGGCGTGCATGGATGTGACGGGCAAGATGATGGGCGACGAGCAGGCACCGGAGGGCCAGAATGGGGGTCTTGACATAATCGCCGCCCGAGCACTCCGAGAGTCCAGCTCTTCACTTGCCCTCATTCTGGTCCCGGAGGACAAATCCAACTTATTCCGCATCGAGGGCGCTGCAGGAAAGGCCGCTTCGGAGTGGGTTGGACGGCTCTTGCCGTTTGACTCTGTCCAAATCGACACCGTCCTGGCTTCGGGCAAGGCAGCTTTGATTGAAGACGCATCGTCCGCCTTTGGCGACGGCGAGGGGGTGGTTGCGGGTCGGCTGCTGGTTATCGACCTCAGCGCCCGCGGCACCCACCACGGGCTCCTCGTCCTCCAGCGTGATTGGGCTTCCGGGACATTCAGCAGGACGGACATGGAAATGGGTCCGGTGTTCGGGTCGCACGTTGCACTTGCGCTCGAACTGGCCCGGGCGCACCGGATGCGGGAACAGATTGCCGTATTCAGCGACAGAGACCGGATCGCCCGCGACCTCCACGACCTCGTCATCCAGCGACTGTTCGCAGCGGGACTCAGCATCCAAAGCCTCCGGCGTCACCTGACCGGTGACTCGGCAGCCAGTACCATCCGGACTGTGACTGGGGAACTTGACGAGACCATCCGGGAGCTTCGCAACACCATCTATTCACTGAGCGACTCCGAGACCGAGACCGAGAAGGAACTTCTCAGCAGCCGTATCCTTCAAGTGGTCCGCACCGGCACGCAGTCATTGCCTTTCGTTCCGCTCCTGACGCTGACGGGGCCAATCGACGCGATCCGGGACGGGGAAACTGTCCCGAACATTTTGGCTGTCATCACCGAAGGGCTGAGCAACGCAGTTCGCCACTCGGGAGCGGAAACGATCCGCGTTTCAGTTTCCGTGGAGGACGGATTCGCCAGCGTCGTGATCCAGGACAACGGCACAGGATTCACGGTCCCTTCGCCTGGCAACGGACTGTTGAACATGGAACACAGAGCCCGGACGCTGGGTGGCACTTTCGAGGTGTCCAGCTCCCACGGGACGGGAACGGAATTCATCTGGAGGGCTCCGGTTTTTTGACTGCTACTGGTCAGGGGAGGAATGCTGTGCCATGTGGACCGCGGCCTGCGTCCGCCGCTCGAAACCCAGCTTCGCAAGCAGGGACGAGACGTAGTTCTTCACTGTCTTTTCCGCGAGAAGCATACGTTCGCCAATCTGACGGTTTGTCAGACCCTCCCCGACAAGCTCCAGCACCCTTCGCTCCTGCCGGGTGAGCGACGCGACCCTTGGGTCCACGCGCTGAGGTTCTGCCAGTCCCTGAACGATCCTGGCTTTCAGGTCGGCATCAAACAGGGATTCACCCCTGGCAGCGCGACGCAGGGCACCGATCAGGTCCGAACCCCCTATTTCCTTGAGAACGTACCCTGAGGCCCCGGCCAGGACCGCACCGCGGAGCGCCCGCTCGTCGTCGTAGCTTGTAAGAATCAGGCAATTGATCGTTTCGTCAACTGAATGGACATCGCGGCAGACCTCGATGCCTGTCCCATCCGGCAACCGCGCATCAAGGATTGCCACGTCCGGCTGCAGTGCGGGAATTCGGCGTGTCGCTTCGGCGGCGGAGCCGGACATACCGACGACGACGAATCCCTCGCTCTCCAGGAGGTCCTGGAGTCCTCGGCGGACCAGTTCATGATCGTCAAGGATGAACACCCTGATGCCGGTGTTGGGCGAGGCAACCTCGTTCTCCGATGCTGCAGTGGCGTTCATTCCAATCCCTTCCGCGCTGCCGTTCCAAGGGCACCGAAGGTGCCCCTTCCTGTGCCTGACTCATTCTTTAGGAACAGCCAAGATGCCACAAGGGCCGAATGACCCGAACGGCTGGCGCCCGGACGCTGTGACCCATGGCCCTACCCCTGCCGCTGGAACCGGGAGGTCGTTGTGCCACCGGCCGTTTCGACAGCGGAAACCTCCAGGAGGACGAAGCGCGCTACTCGGACCTGCACGAATGACCACACTGTCGGCACTGCGCCGGCTGGGTATCCAGGAAACGCTTCTCCTTACCGGCGACGCCTGGAACGATGCCCTGGTGCTGGCCGCAGCAGACATCGGGATTACCATGGACGCCAAGGGGTCAACGGCGGCGAGCGAGTCCGCCGACGTCGTCATCATGCTTGACGACCTGTCCAAGGCGGCGCTGGCCGTCGAAATCGGACAGCGCACAGTCAAGATTGCGCTGGCGAGCATCTGGACCGGCGTCCTCTTCAGCATCGGGCTGATGATTGCAGCGGCATTCGGCTACATTCCCGCCGTAGCCGGCGCCCTCCTTCAGGAGTTGGTGAACTTGGCTACGATCCTGAACGCCCTTCGTGCCCTGGCTGGTGACACCCAGGTCCCGGGGAGTCCAGCGGCGGCCACCAGCGGGACGGGGGATTGATAACAAAGCGCCGGCCGGTGATTTCCGTCGGTGTTACGCGGACAAGATGCTCCTTGCTGCCCGCCTGCCAGGGTGAGAGCCCGGCGTCTGCTGCCTCCTGGAAGTCCTTCTGCGAGTCCACAACCTCAGCAGTTCCCTTGATGATGACACTCCAAGCGATGGTGCCGTAGGTGTTCAAGCCGTCAGCCTCCAGCGCGACTGGATTGCCACTGAACACAGCGTCCAGTTTGGTACCCGGGCCGGTGCGGAAGACCACGGTCCCGTGGTCGGGGACGTAGTTCACGGGGAAAATTTCCGGCCCTCCGTCAACGGTCAGAGCGACCCGGCAGACCGACGCCGATCGGAGGTACTTCCAGCAGTCATGAATGTCCAAGGTTTCCGTTTCCGGGTCTGCGTCGTTGCCGTGCATGCTGCCGGGCCGCTACTTCTTGTGCTTCATGCGTTGGATGGGGGTTATCACTGTGGGGCATGGCAGATGGGTCAGAACCCCGTGGGCCGTGGAACCCAGGAGCAGCCGTTTGAAGCCGCCCCGGCCGCGGCTGCCGAGCACCAGCAATTGGGCGGCGGCTGCGGCCCCTACCAGCGCCGCGGCCGGTTCCTTCCTGGTTTCCATGATTTTGTGCACCACAAGGTCCGGGTAGTCCTCGCGGAGCCCGGCCACTGTCTCGGACAGGACGATCTGCTCCTCTTCGACAACCAGTTCGGCGAGGCTGCTGGAAGGAAGGCCCGCCTTGACCCAACGGTTGGGGCCGGTGAAGGCGTACAGCACCGTAACCTCCTGGCCCTCCCGGTCCGCCTCGGCAGCTGCAAAGGCAACGGCCTGGGTGGATTCTTCCGAACCGTCAACGCCCACCAGGATTCCGCTGCGGCCCTCAAGGTCGTCCATTTCGACGACGGCAACGGGGCACTTGGCTGCGGCGGCGACGTGCAACGCCCGGTCGGTCAGCGAACCACCCAAGTGGGCGGCCCCGGACCCGACCACCAGCATCGACACCTTGCTGGAGTACTTACGCAGGGAGTCGCCAATGCCTCCTTCCAGGACTTTGGTCGTGACCTCTACCGGGACGGTGCCCCTCACCCGCCCGGCAGCGGTTTCCACCAGTTCTTCAGCCTTCTCCAGCAGCACTCCGGTCCAGGGGATGGGTTCTGCCACCCAACGGTCGTCAACAACGTACAGAATGATCAGCGGCAGGCCAGCACTGGCAGCCCGCCGGGCAGCCCACCGTACGGCTGCCTGGCTTTGCGGAGAGTCGTTGGTGGCGACGGCGATCGGTTCAGACGTTCTCACGGAGGCTTGTCCTCTTATCTTTGTCGGGGCTATGAACAACTAGTACGGGGCAGTGCGCACGGGCGACACAGGCTGAGCTGACGGATCCCAGGAGCAGGCCACCGAATCCTCCATGGCCACGCCTGCCAACAATAATCATGTCGGCGTGGCGGCTAGCATCTATGAGTGAGTCTCTGGGGTGGCCCCGTACGACGCGTGGAGTGACATTCGGCGGAATCTCGTGCCCGAAGGCCTGTTCCATGGCGTCGTTGAGGATGATCATGACGCGTTCCTCGAAACGGTCTATGCCCATCGCCACGTATCCGGCGTAAACCTGCGGATCATCCCAGTAGGCGGTGGCCAAAATCTTGGCCCCCAGGGGGACAGCCAACCGCTGGGCCTGCCGAAGCGCTTCCACGGAGGCCTCCGATCCGTCCACCCCCACCACAAACGTGGCAGCCTCCGACGCTGAGTCTTCCATGTCCAATTCCCTTCACTGCGCGTTTGCTGCCTCTCCAGCCTGCGGCCTGGAACATCGGACCTGTAGGGCCGAAAGTCACCTAGAAACTCGAGGAACTGCCTGAGCCGGAGAAGCTTCCACCGCTGCTTCCGTAAGCGGTGGTTCCGCTGCCGCCCCTGGCAGTGCTGACGCTACCGACGCCGGTGTTCAGGCCGGAGTTGAAGGCAGGAATTGAGAAGAAATAGTAGGACGGGTAGACGGTGCCGAGGATGCTGGGTTCGTAACTCCGTGGGTGGCGGTGGTCCGGGCCATCCTGCGCATTCTTCATCTCCTTGCGCATGAGCTTGGCTTCCCGTTCGGTTTTGGCAAAGCCTTCGATCACGGTTTCGGCATGGTTCTTCAAAAGAGCGGAAAGGTGGCTCCGCCTGTCACGAAGGTTGTCGAGTGCCCTTTCCGGTGCGATCGTCCCGTCCGCGAGCTCGGCGGTCCAGCGCTCCATCTCGCGGAGGCTCTCATCTCGGAAGGACCTGAGCGCCGCGGCGGTAGCGGAGTCCCCTTGCCCGTTACGTTTGCTGAGGAGTTGCTCCAACCTCGCCAGATCACTTCGGAAGGGCGCCAACTGCCGGTCCCAGGCAGTGGGCCATATAGTGAACCTGTTGAGCAACGCATTGCTGTCAGCGATAACGTCGTCCAGGGCATCCAGATCGGCCGCCGCGTCTGCATACTCCCGGCCGCGCCGGTCACCCACGCGGTGACCAAGAAAGCAGCTGACTGGTACCAGGGCTGGTTGATCAGTTCGGCCCAGCGCCGGACACCGGCGACGGTCCCCTCGTCCATTGGGCGTCCCGCAGGAGATCCTTGGCAGCATTCTGAATGTCATCGCGTCGTTCCAGGGAAACCTTGCGGTCCTCTCCCATGTAGGTGCCCACATGCCGGCCTACAGGATCGAGGGCGAAGATAAAGCGACCGTCGGCCCATTTCTGGCCGTCGGGGCTGATCCAGTCAGGGTGTTCGGCCCGGGCGAACCTGAGAACCCCCTCATTCTGGTTGTCCGCGACATTCCCGTTGTACGTGTACACAGCCACCTTGGTGTGCTTGTGGAACTCGATCGCAGTGGTCGCCGGGACGAGGGTGTCGCGGTCGAGAACTCCCGCCCGGTCCTCCACAACGACGTCGATGGGCGTGACTGCGAAGGCTGCAGGGCCGCTTCCCAGCAACATCGCAACCACCAGCAGCAGCAGAAGCCTGAACGTCTTGAGCATCAGGCAACCGGCCGAACGATTTTTGTCTGCCATTTCAAGGGATCGGGCTCCGTGGAAGGTCCTCTCAGGTAGAACTCCCACGTCATCGCCGGGCATGATCGCTGCGACTTCGTCGCCGGTGGCGCCCCAGGTGAGTTGCCAGGGCCGCACCTAACGCCAGTAGCTCGTCGCGAGGATGGCGGCCGCCCCGATGACCGCCACTGGCAGGGCGTGGGCGGCGGGGTTCTTTGTCGGCCGGGTTGGCGGCAGCGCGATCTCCGCGGGGTCGACGACGGCACCGACAGGGACAGGGAATGCTGTGACGCTCATGATTCTTCTTTGCTGACATTGGAGTGTTCCCGGTTTTGTGGCTTCGCGGTCGGTGGTGAATCCGGGGTTCATGTCGTTGCAAGATAGGGGCCCGACGCCCTGTTGGGATGGATGTGTCTAAGCATTCTTCTCAAGTCAGGAACCAGGAGCCTTGAATCAACCTGGCGGGCATGGAGGATACCGTGCGTATCGCCGGGCTCGTCCGCGCTCCGGCGTCCAGGCTTGAGCGGGTCCGGATGGTTAGGTGACCGTGAGGTGGGTGTACATCCCGGCCCAATAGTGGCCCGGGAGATTGCAGAACAGTTCATACCGCCCTGGTGCAAGATCCAGGCTGATCCAACCGGCCGCCGTCGGGAGGATGCCGTTTCCTTCGCCTTCGGCGCAGGTGGCGGCGGCCTCAGCCAAACTGCCACGCTCATCGATTTTTCCGTCCCGTCCGACCGGGCGGGTTCCTACAATTTGGGTATCTGCCAACGGGACGATCATCATTTCGTGGGGGATGTTGCCGGTGTTGGTGACGAGAAAGGACACCTCGCCGCCGGCCGCGGTGGCCCTGTCTGCGCTCAGAAGCATGCTCCCGCGCATCATCCCGGAACCACCCATCATGGCACCTCCCATGTCGGAGGCCGTGACGCTGATGACCGTTCCGGCGAGATCGGGCGCGGTGCATCGGACTGATTCGGGAAACGCGGAGCCCGGGTTCGTGCCGCCGCTCACGAAAACCACGACCAGCATGGACACGGCAGTCAGGACAAGCGCTGCGATGGCACCGAGGAAAACCTGCGCCTTGCCGGATAGGGTTTTCATTGCTTATTTCGAAGGACGGCGCGGCGCTCACTGAGCTCGTTCGCGTCGATTTCGCCGCGGGCGAAGCGTTCGTTGAGGATCCGTTCCGGGTCACTGTTCGGAGAGTGCGGAGGCCCGTATGAACCACCGGCCCCGGGCCGTCCGCCGCGGATCAGAAGAATCACCACCGCCGCCACCGCTCCCCAGAACAGCAGCATCATCATGGCCATGACCACCCAGCCGACGATGCCCCCGTCGCCATACCATCCATACATCATGTCCGGACCTCGTTCTCCTCGTTGGTGACTGCTGACGCGCTTACATCATTGCCTGTGCCGGGTCGGGAAAATAGGGTCCTTGGTCCCATAAGATGTCCTCCTGCCCTGTTGTCAGGTGCGCGGCCCTGGTCGAACTTCAGGCGCGGTTCCTCGTCGGGCAGCATCTTGTCCATCTTGTAGTGGCCGGTAATGCCCTTGACGTTCCCTGTCAAGTTCAGCGTGTTGAATCTATGAAGGCAGGGCAGCGGGTGCCGAGTCAGAACAGATCGGCCTGCTCGCCCGGATTGAAGTGGCCGCCCGCATAGCTTCGTTCGGTGCGACTTCATTGGGACCGTGAGCATGGCTTGCAGCCCGCTCACACGTTTCGGTACTTGTCTCAAGGACGACAAAACGCCGGAGGGCGCCCCGATACCCCCTGTTGAGGTCGGAGCTCACTGGACCAAGTCCATCCGATGAATAAATCGACCTTGGGTCGAACCGCCCGTACCGTTCGGGCTCGGCTGCTTAGTTCAAGTCCCGCTGCCCTACTCCAGTCCCGGGCGGCTGGCGTCGTCCACGGATCTGTGCCACATCATGGGGGTGGTGACGCTGAAACGCCTGCCAGTTACCGCCTGGGGAGTGATCCGGATCAGAAGGTCTTGTCCAACTCCCTGCCAAGGAAAAAGTGCGCGACGGATTTCGTCCATGGCTGGACCGGTGGGCGTAGTCTCCTCGGCCCGGCCCTTGACCACAACACTCCAGGCAAAGCCGAATTCGGCGCTCACAGCATCCGCCTCCAAGGCAACAATGTCGTCGGCTTCAATCGCCTGCTGCTTGGTTCCGCTGCCGGTGCGAAAGACGAGGGTCTGGTTATCTACTGTGAAGTTCACCGGAAAGACGTCTGGATGGCCGTCTACGATAACCGCGAGCCGTCCCAGGGTCGTTTCACCAAGTAGCCTCCAACAATCATCCAGATCGAGAATCTCTGCCTCGGGCACTATGTTCTTTTCGGTCATGTAGCGATCCTATGCGGTGTTGCTCGACGTGGCAGGGCCTAAAGCCGGAATATCGGTGAGGCTGAAAATCGTCCTCGTACCGCCGGTCAGAACCTCCAACAGGAGCAGGGACTTGTGCCGGGTCAGAAGCGCTCTGGCTGCTCACCCAAGTTGACGTGCCCCCCGCTGATTCGCGACGGTTCGAATTCCACGTAAAAGTCCTTGAGCGTTGGAATCCATGTCTGGAGCTTTTCAGTGCCTCGGCGGCGGCGATGTCCAAACTCTGCTCAAGGACCTTGGCTCGTCCCTTGACTAAAACACGCACCCTCGACGCTGAACGCCTCACCGAGGCGATTACCAATGCGCTCGGGCAGCAGACCGTCACCGTAGTGGAACCAACGCTGCTGGCATCGAGTCCCCAAATCAAGCGAACAGTTGATGGCCTTTGAGGCATCCCATCTTGGTGATGACGGCATTGCTGCACGCATCCCACCGGCCGGGGCAATGGCTGAATCCCCTATGCTGGGGCGCATGGAAGCCTCACAGCCCACGGGCGCCAAGCTGGTCCTCACCCTGACGGTAAACCCGGCGCTGGATATCAGTACCTCAACTGAGCAGGTGGTTAGCGTTCATAAGCTGCGGTGTGGCACGAGCCGAGTGGACCCCGGCGGCGGGGGCGTGAACGTGTCGAGGGTAATTCAGCGGCTTGGAG
Source organism: Pseudarthrobacter sp. AB1 (assembly GCF_014926485.1). Lineage (NCBI taxonomy): Bacteria > Bacillati > Actinomycetota > Actinomycetes > Micrococcales > Micrococcaceae > Pseudarthrobacter > Pseudarthrobacter sp. AB1. The sequence continues at coordinate 75,904 of NZ_PZKO01000005.1, read as the reverse complement.
GGCGGAGCTTGGCGGTTTATACCGCAGGCGGTCCCGTGGGAGAAGCCTACCGCCGGCTTATCGAAGCCGAACACATTCCCAGCATGGTGGTGCCGATCCAAGGCAGTACCCGCCAGAACTTCACTGTCGATGAGACGTCAAGCGGGAAACAGTACCGGTTTGTCCTCGAGGGTCCTGAGCTTAGCGATGCAGAGTGGCGCGCCTGCCTGGATCTCGTTGCCCAGGCCATCCCGGCCGGTGGGTATATGGTGGCCAGCGGCAGCCTGCCCCCGGGGGTTCCGGAGGATTTTTATGCGCGAGTGGTGCGCCTGGCGCGGGAGGGAGGTGCGCGGTGCATTGTGGATACCTCAGGACCTGCCCTCACCGAGGCGCTTGCCGAGGGGGTTTTTCTGGTCAAACCCAGTAAGCGCGAGCTGGGAGTGTATGTCGGAGCAGCGCTGGAAAGTGAAGGGAGCCAGGTCGAAGCAGCCGCCGCGCTGGTCGCCGACGGGTCCGCGGAGTACGTCGCTCTGACACTCGGCGAGGCGGGCGCCGTGCTCGCCTCGAAGTCCGGCGTTGTCCGCTTGCCGGTTCCAGCAGTGCAGGTGGTCAGCACGGTCGGTGCCGGCGACAGTTTTCTCGCGGCATTTGTGCTTCGGCTCGCGCAGGACCGTTCTGTTGAAGATGCGTTCAGGGCTGCCGTCGCTGCCGGGAGCGCGGCCGTGATGACGCCGGCCACGGAACTGTGCCACCGGGGCGACACGGATCGCCTGGAGGCTGAACTGTCTGCGGCAACACCCTGACTGCCGTGGCGTGCACGGATGCTGTTTGCCGCAGCCGGACGGGCGCACGGTGGACCGCACGCGGGCCCGTCTCTAGAGTTTTTGGCATTACTGACGCAAGCGGAGGTAGAACATGCGGGTGGCCGTTTACAGTACGAAGCCCTATGACGAGGAGTTCCTAACTGCGGCAAATCTCGCCCACAGGCACCATCTCTCATTCCTGGAGCCCCGCTTGTCCCTTGACACGGTCCCGCTGGCGGCGGGTGCCGAAGCGGTCTGCGCCTTTGTCAATGACGATCTCAGCGCCGGGGTGCTCGACGGCCTCGCCGGACTGGGCGTCCGCCGGGTGGCGTTACGTTCCGCGGGCTTCAATCATGTGGACCTGCAGGCGGCGGCGCGGCTCGGGATCTCGGTGACCCGTGTTCCCGGCTACTCGCCGCACGCGGTGGCCGAGCACTGCGCGGCACTGGTGCTGGCATTGAACCGCAGGACCCATCGGGCGTACAACCGGGTCAGGGAAGGTAACTTTGCGTTGACCGGGTTACTGGGCTTCGATCTCTTCGGCAAAACCGTGGGCATCGTAGGGACCGGCCGGATCGGGAGCTGCTTCGCGCGCATCATGATCGGCTTCGGTTGTCGCGTGGTAGCAAATGATCCATATCCTAACGAGGAGTGCCGGGCTATGGGGGTGGAGTACGTGCCACTGGAACCGCTCCTGGCACAGAGCGACATCGTGTCACTGCACCTGCCCCTCACACCGCAGACCTATCACTTCATCGAAGCTGAACGGCTGGGCAGCATGCGCGACGGCGTCATGCTCATCAACACAAGCCGGGGCATGCTGATCGACACTGCCGCTGCAATCAACGCACTCAAGCAAGGGAAGCTGGGCTATCTGGGTTTGGACGTATACGAGGAGGAGGCTGACTTGTTCTTCGAGGACCTCTCCGACCAGGTCCTGCACGATGACATCTTTTCGCGGCTGCTCACCTTCCCGAACGTGCTGATTACCGGCCACCAGGCATTTTTCACGCGCGAGGCCATGACCAACATCGCGGCAACAACGATAGACAACCTCACAGCAGCGGAGCACGGCGCGGCCCTGAACAAGGTCACCGTTGACGATGTCGCACGGTAACCAAGGCTGACGTGCTGGCCCTCTTAGCCGTCACACCGGTACTGCTGGTGCTCGTGCTGATGACCGTTGCCGGATGGTCGGCCGCCCGGGCAGGGGCGGTGACAGCGACGGTCACCCTCGTACTGGCCGCTTCAGCGTTCGGCTTCGGCGGCCCGGCGGATCAATTCACCGTGATCTCCGGAACGGCCGGCGTGGTGGCAGAAGCTGCGTTCATCGCCCTCACGGTGGCAGGGATTATCGGCCCGGCGCTAGGCATCCATTACCTGCAGCAACGGACCGGGGCTGCGGAGCGGCTGCGGGCAGGCCTGGCCCGGCTTCACCCCGATCCACGGCTGGGCGCCTTGGTGGTGGCTTGGTTCTTTGCCCTGTTCCTCGAGGGTGCCGCCGGGTTCGGCACCCCTGTGGCGTTGGCTGCACCGTTCCTGGTGGCCGCGGGCATGCCGCCTGTTGCGGCGGTAGCGGCGGCCTTGATGGGCCACGCCGCAGGTGTTTCCTTCGGAGCCATCGGCACACCCGTGTTGGCCCAGACCGCACTCGTTGAATTTTCCGGGGCGGACCTGGCCAGGGCCACTGCTCCGTACCACGTTATTCTCGGAGGAGTCCTGACGGCCGCAGTGGTGCTGACCATCGGACGTGCTGTGAAAGGTGACCGCAGGCTCTGGACCTGGGGCGTCCTGGCCGCTGTTTCGTTTTTTGTGCCCTACGCGCTGATTGCCACGTTCGTGGGCCCCGAACTGCCCACCCTCGGCGGGGCCCTTGCCGGCGTCGCCGTTTTCGCCGTCGTGCTTGTCCGACGACGGCGGCAGGAGGCATGCGTATCCGGCGCCGAATCCGCGGGGCCGGGAGAGCGCTTGGCGCTGTTGCGCGCAGCCACCCCGTACCTGGTCCTGGTTGCACTGGTTCTTACCACCCGCCTCATTCCCCCGCTGCGCGGGGCCCTGGAGGCCGTGACCGTGGCGTGGGAGACCGGCACGGGCTTTTCCGGCAGCGTCCGGCCGCTGTTCCACCCGGCCATGTTGCTCACGGTGGCCTTCGTGGCCGGGGCGGTGGGGCAAAGGGCCTCCGGGCGCGAGGTCCGGGAGGCTTTCCTGACCGCAACGAGGCAACTCGGACCGGTGATGGTGGCGTTGGTTGCGATGGTCACGATAGCCCGCACGATGTCCCATGCCGGGATGACCGATGAGCTGGCCTTCGCTGCCGCCGGGATCGGCGCGGCATGGCCACTGCTCTCACCCGCTGTGGGGGCGTTCGGAACTTTCGTCACGGGCTCTGCCACTGCCTCCAACGTGCTCTTCACTGAACTGCAGGCCACTACCGCCAACGCTGCCGGGCTTCCCGCGCTGCCCCTCCTTGGGGCGCAGGGATTCGGCGCCGCGGTGGGCAATATCGTCTGCCCACACAACATTGTGGCTGCGGTGGCCACGGTGGGCCTCACCGGTCAGGAGGGCAAGGTACTGCGGGCCACGTTCCCGTTAGCCGCCCTCTACGTGGCACTCGGGGGCCTTCTGGCGCTTGCCTTCACTCGATGAGATGCGTCCCACAGAAGCAGGCGGAGATGTTTCCTCGGGCCCATCGCGGGTCAAAGCGGGTAGCCAGACCTACCGTGCGGGCGGACGCCGCTGAGGAACCAGTGAGCACCCGTGCCCATCAGCAGGAAGCCGATGACACCGATGATCGTGATCTGCGTAGAGATCCCTGTGATGACCAATGCGAAGCCAGCCAAAGCGGCCAGAAGGCCCCATACTGAGCGGGCAGCCATGCCGCGGGGTTGTCCTGACTGCATTTCGAGGTTCAGCTCCGGATCGGTCGCGGCCAGGTCCTGTTCGAGCTTCCCCAGGCGTCTGCGCTCTTCATCCGACAGTGGCACGGGAACCTTCCTCCCCAGAACTGCGGCAAGGAACCCAGCGCCGGGAACGGGCGCCGATTACTCTGCCATGGGCGCCGGCCGGGCACGGTACGGTGCTTGGCTTCATTATCTGCCTGTTCCCGGACACTATCCATAGGCCTCCTATCTCGCGGGTGAAGGTCGCCACGAGTGGCCGGGAAGACGGGGCTGCCCGGCTGACGGTCCCAGGTTGCGTGGCGAATGGGTTGCGGTGCCGTTTCCCGGGAAACGCTTGCCGAATTGAATGTGCCCGGGAAGACTGAGGCAATGGCAGCCCGGTTCGCGGCATCCGCTCCAAGCCCAGTGAAGCCTGCGCCTTGGCACGCTTTGAGTTCCGATGACGTTTTCGCTGGGCTGTCGTCGGGTCCGGAGGGACTCAGCGGCGCCGAAGCTGCCCGGCGGCTGGCGGACGCCGGTCCGAATGAGCTGAGTATCGCCGGCGCGACTCCGTGGTGGCGGGTGCTCCTTCGCCAGTTCATCAGCCCGCTGATCGGGATCCTGCTGGTGGCCGCCGTGGTGACCCTGATCCAGCAGCACTGGGTGGACTCCGGCGCGATCTTCCTCATTCTGTGTATCAACGCCGCCCTGGGATTCGTCCAGGAGCGCAAGGCGGAGGCGGACGTCAGGGCGCTCCAGTCGCTCTCCACACCGTCCTGCCGGGTGGTCCGTGACGGTAGCGAACAGGTGGTCCCGGGACGCGACGTCGTCCCTGGCGATGTGGTGCTGCTCGAAAGCGGGGAACGGGTCCCCGCCGATCTCCGGCTTGTCGAAACCAACGGCCTTCAACTGGATGAGTCCATGCTCACCGGCGAGCCTTTCGCGGCCACCAAACACACAGAACAGCTTCCGGCCGATACCGGTGCAGCGGACCGGGCAAATATTGCCTTCAGCGGCACGTTCGTTGGCAGCGGCCGGGGCAGGGGCGTTGTGATTGCGACCGGCGCCGGAACCGCGCTCGGTGAAATCAACGCCCTCGTCCAGGGCCCGCCCGGCAAGTCACCGCTGCAGCTGCTCACCCACAGCCTGGAACGCCGTATCGGCCTGATCGTCCTCGCCGCACTCGTCTTCATCTTCATCGCCGGGCTGGTGCTCGGCAACGACGTTTCCACCATGTTCCGCACCTCCGTCGGCCTCGCGGTGGCGACTATCCCCGAATCCCTACCGATCGTCCTTACCGTCGCGCTCAGCCTCGGCGTCTCACGGATGGCGAAACGAAACGCGATCATCCGCACCCTGCCCGCCGTCGAAACACTGGGCTCCACCAACGTCATCGGATCCGACAAAACAGGGACCCTGACCGAGAACCGGCTGACCGTGGAAAAAATCTGGACCACAGCCGGCCTGCTGGACATCTCAGGTGGGGACGACGACGACGGGGTAGCGGACCCGCCGCTGGTCCGGGCCGTTCTGCGCACCGGTGCCCTGACCAACGAGGCGACGCTCACCTCCGAGGACGAGGACCTGGAGTACTCCGGGGACGCCGTCGACGCGGCCATGGCCAAGACCGCCGTGGCCCGGGGCGCCATCAATGAACAGGACCGCACAGCCGAACCCCTGGCCCACCAACCCTATGAACCGCACCTGAGGTACTCACAGACAGTTCATACCGATCCCCACGGACGGCGGACCCTGTATGTCAAAGGGTCCCCGGAAGCGGTGATAGACGCCGCCGGCACCATGGCCAATGATGACGGCGAGGGCCCGCTGGACCAGGCGCTGATCCATGCGGCCAACGAGGCAATGGGCCGGGACGGTCTGCGGGTCATCGCCACCGGATCCCGGATGCTGGACGACAACGAGGAACTACCCGCAGTGCTGCCGGTGCCGGCCGGCCTCAAGTTCCTGGGCATGGAAGGAATGACCGACCCGCCGCGATCCGGGGTGGCCGAGGCCATCGCGAAGTGCCGGCGGGCCGGGATCAAAGTCATGATGATCACCGGAGACCATCCGGTGACCGCGACGGCCATCGCCGGCCGGCTCGGCCTCCCGACGGACAAACCCGCACTGACCGGCACCGAAATGGCGGACCTGGATGACCACATGCTCACCGCCCGCCTCGAGCAGACTTCCGTCGCGGCACGGGTCTCCCCGGTAGAGAAGCTCAGGATCGTGCACGCCCTGCAGGCCGCCGGGAAGGTCGTCGCCGTCACCGGTGACGGCGTCAATGACGCCCCGGCCCTCAAAGCAGCCGCGATCGGCGTCGCCATGGGCAAATCCGGCACAGACGTGGCCCGCGAAGCCGCCGACGTCGTACTGACCGATGACAACTTCGTCACCATCGTGCACGCCGTGGAAGAAGGCAGAGTCACCTTCGCTGCCATCCGCAAAACCACGTACTTCCTGCTCTCCACCGGGGCAGCCGCCCTGGTGGCCGTGACCTTGAGCGTCTTCGCCGGCACACCTCTGCTGTTCCTGCCCGTGCAGATGCTCTGGATGAACGTGGTGACCAACGGCGTCCAGGACATCGCTCTGGCCTTCGAACCGGCCGAGGGCGATGAACTCAGCCGACCTCCCCGGCCCCCGTCCGATGGGATCCTCTCCCGAACCCTCTGGTTCCGGGCCGGAATCACCGGCGCCTGGATGGCCCTGGCCGTGATCCTGAGCTTCATCGTGGAACTGCACAACGGCTACCCCGAAATCCATGCCCGGACCCTCGCGCTGACCATGTTCGTGATGCTCAGTTTCTTCCAGGTCTTCAGCTCCCGGGCCGAGAACAAGTCCCTCTTCCAGCTCCGGCTGCTGGCGAACAAACCGCTCCTCTACACCTCCCTGGCCGCCCTCGCGCTGCACTGGGCCGTCATGACCTGGCCCGTCACCGCCGGGCTGCTGGAGCTCACACCGCTGAACGCGTGGGAATGGCTCCTCTGCGCGGCCGTCGGCTCAACGGTGCTGATCATCGTGGAAGCCGAGAAAGCCGTCCGGCGCTGGTCCCACCGAAATGATGCGTCAGCGACATGACTGGCGTTCCGAACCGCGGCGGAACAGTTCCCGATGACCCGGGCCTAGAGACCGGCTCCCGGTTTCCGGGGTGGGCCGGCGCCGAGTCCGGCAGCAGCGAGTGGCTGCTGAGTTACGATGGCTACGATCCGGAGGTCGAAGGCCTGCGCGAGGCACTTTGCACGGTCGGCAACGGCTACTGGGCCACCCGGGGGGCCGCGCCGGAAGCCGACGCGGACGATGTTCACTACCCGGGGACCTACCTGGCCGGGGTGTACAACCGGGTGCGGACTGACCGGGGCGGGCATTCCGTCGAGGACGAGCATATGGTCAACGCTCCCAACTGGCTGCCGCTGTGGTTCAAAGTGGTGGACGGCGCCTGGTTCCATCCGGGAACCGCCCGGATTCTGAGCTATTTGCAGGAGCTGGATTTGCGGAGAGGGGTGCTGACCCGCGTCATCCGGTTCAGCGATCACGCAGGGAGGACCACCAAGGTTTCCTCGCTGCGGTTCATTTCCCATTCCGCCCCGCACATCGCCGTGCTCAGTACGACTTTCGAGGCCGAGGACTGGTCGGGTCCCATGACCGTGCGTTCCGCGATCAACGGACGGGTTGCAAACCGGAACGTTGCCACGGACCGGTTGCTGGCGGGTCACCACCTCCTGCCACGTCAAGTGGTCGAGCTCGATAGTGAGACGGTGCTGCTGGACATGGAAACCAACCAATCCGGCATCCACGTAGCGACGGGCGTCCGCACCCGGGTTTTCGACGGAGGCAGCCTCCTGACGCCCGCCCGACACTTTCTCCGGGAAGACGCCGGATGGGTCGCCCACGAGTTCAATCTGCAGCTGGAGCAGGCGCACCCGGTGCGGGTTGAAAAAGCCGCTGCCGTCTACACTTCCCGCGACCGTGCTATTGCCTCCCCAGCCCTGGCGGTGGCCACCGCATTACACCGACTCGGCGATGCAGACAGGCTGTTGGCCGCCCACGAGCGGGAATGGCAGATTCTGTGGGAGGTGTTCGCGGTATCCCTGGACTCCGGCAGGAGGCAATCGCCCGCGCTGAACCTTAATACCTTCCACGTCCTGCAAACGGTGGCTGCCGCTGACGTGGACCTGGATGCAGGCGTGCCGGCCCGCGGCCTGCACGGGGAGGGGTATCGCGGGCACATCTTCTGGGACGAGCTGTTCGTGTATCCCGTTCTCACCCTCCGCCGCCCCGACCTAAGCCGCGCGTTGCTCGGATACCGTTACAGGCGGCTGAACGAGGCGCGCGCGGCCGCACTGGCTGCCGGTTTCGAAGGCGCGATGTTCCCGTGGCAAAGCGCCATTGACGGGCGTGAGGAGACGCCCACGGAACTTTACAATCCCTACAACAATCAGTGGATGCCGGACAACTCGCAGCGCCAGCGGCACGTGGGCCTCGCCCTCGCCTACAGCGTGTGGCACCACTACCAGTCCACCGGTGACACCGCGTTCCTCATCCAACAGGGCGCCGAGCTCATCCTCGAGGTTGCGCGGTTCTTCGCCAGCCTTTGCAGCTACGACGCACAAGAAGACCGTTACGACATCGGGGGCATCATGGGGCCGGATGAATTCCACGACGGGTACCCCGGCTTACCCGGGCTGGGGCTGCGGAACAATACCTACACCAACGTGATGACCGCCTGGGTCCTGCGTCGGGCAGTTGAGACAGCCGGCCTGCTCGAAGGCCGTTACTGCGAACCGCTCCGGAACCGGCTCGATATACGGCCCGACGAGATACACCGGTGGAAACACATCAGCCGCCGGCTGCGCGTTCCGTTTCACCCGGACGGCGTCCCCAGCCAGTTCGAAGGGTACGAGGACCTGCCGGAATTTGACTGGCGCGGCTACCGGGCCAGGTACGGCGCCCTAGGCAGGCTGGACCTGATCCTGGCAGCTGAAGGCGACAGCACCAACAACTACAGGCTCTCGAAGCAGGCCGACGTACTCATGCTCCTGTACCTCTTCTCGGCCGAGGAGCTCCGGGACCTGCTGGACGACATGGGCTACCAGTTCCCACCCGAAGCCATCGTACGCACAGTGGATTTCTACGGGGCACGCTCAACGCACGGTTCGACACTAAGCAACGTGGTGCACTCCTGGGTGGAGGCCCGGCGTGATCGGGAACGGTCCTGGACATTCCTCACCCAGGCACTTGAAAGCGACCTCGCCGATATCCAGGGCGGCACCACCCGGGAAGGGGTCCATCTGGGAGCCATGGCCGGCTCCATCGACATGGTCATCCGCTGCTACACCGGACTCGAAATCCGTGACGACATCCTGCGATTACATCCGGCGCTCCCGGACCAGCTCACCGACGTCGCGTTCTCCATCAACTACCGTGAGCAGCCGATCCGGATCGAAATCAATAAGACCAGGCTGCGTCTGGCGCTGCGCGCCGGCGGCGCCAAACCCATCAACGTCATCATCGAGGGACACCCGGCAACACTTTCACCCGGACAAACACGCGACTTTCCGATCGGGAGGCGCCAATCCGTACCACCCCAGTTACCCGGGGGCTGGGCCGAGAGTACCAAGGGAGTTGGGGAATGAACCAGTTACACCGGATATTGGCCGGCATCGATTTTTCGGCCGGGGCCGGGCATGCGGCCGACCATGCCGCCCTCGTCTCGAAGAAATCGCGCCCGACCAATGTCCAGCCCTCAATAAGTCCAGGATTCACTCGACCACGTCACACAAACAGGCGCCGCACCGCGACAAACTTGGCGGCTCACGACACGTTCAGGAGGACCGGGCCCACAGCGGCGATTCAGTCCTCGACCGGATTCAGCCGATGCGGGGCTTCCGTCGCCACGCTTCAACCCAGCAGGCCAGGCACGATCAGCAGGGCGGTGGGCAGGGCCAGGAGCAGGGCGCAGCCGGCAAGCACTAGCCCGCGGGCGGCGGCAGGCAGTTGCGGCTGAGGGGACAGCAGCCGGCTGACCCGGGACATCGTGGTCCGCGCAGAACCTGAGACGGCGCCGGCGGGTGCCTCAAGCCCATCCAGGGCAAGGCCGGGGTGCGCGGACGGCACGGCGGCGGCCGCCATTCCCGTTGCCATACCAGCGCCCATACCTCCTGTGGGGCCGCTGGCGACTATGGCGATCGCCTTGATGAGCGTGGCGTTGCTTTCTGTCTTGAGCGCTACGTCGTCAGCCAGCATTTCGATCAGCGAGTTCACCGCCTCCTGCGCGAGGCGGGTGGTGGGCAGCCAGGGGAGCGCTTGGCGCCATGCGGCAAACGCCCAGAGCAGGAGATGGTGGCGCTGGTTGAGGTGGGCATTCTCGTGGCTCAGGACCGCCCTTAATTCAGCCGGTTCCAGGGCCGCCATCAGGCCGTCCGAGAGCACCGTGACGGAGCGGGCCCCGCCCGGCAGGCAATAGGCAACAGGTGAATCGTGGCTGATGACCACTGTTCGGTCTGCGTCGACGGACGGGGCGGCCAACAGGGCCAGGAGCTCCCGGTGCCGACGCCGCTGCCGCTCGATCCTGTAATACGTCAGCAAGAGGGTGAAGACCAGGTGGGCGGTGAGCAGCGCCGCGGCGGACAGGGCGAAGAGATGCCAGAAGCCCAGTGCCGTGGTGGGCGCGTTGAAGAGGACCATGGCCGCCAGTCCGCGCAGCCCGGAAATGAGGTTGTCTCCGATCGGTTCGAGCCCGTAGACCAGCATGGCGCCGATCATGGACAGTCCACCCGCGAGTGCTATTGCCTGCCACAGCAGCATGGCCGTGAACGGTGACCGTGCAGGCCACGAGGCACGGGAAAGCAGGATAGGCACTGGCCACGCCAGGACTATCGCGAGGACCGCCAGCAGGTACGAGGTCCAGAACATGGTCCCCTAGATGTGGCCAAGCAGTTTGCGCAGGGTTTCCGCTTCACTGTCCGTGACGGAGCCGATGAACCGTGCCAGGACGGCTTCGCGGTCGGGCGCTGAGCCCAGGACTTCATGCATCAGTTCCGCCGTGTGGTCTTCCCTGCTCGAAACGGCCTGGTAGCGGTGCGGCCGCGTACCGCGTTCCCGCTCCACCAGGCCCTTCTTTTCGAGCCGCGAGAGGACGGTCAGGACTGTTGTGACGGCAAGCTCCTTGCCTTCATGCCCTGCGGCATCCCCGTTTGCTTCAGTGGTTGTTGCCAGTCTGTCGCGCAGGGTATTCGCTGTGGCTGCTTCGTGGCCCGCCCAGAGCAGATCCATCACTGCCCGTTCCAGTTCGCCAAGACTTGCCATTGCCATACATCCTTCGATTTTCCCCGCACCGGGCCGTTGGCGGCCGCGGTGACTGCACCAGCGCTACATATACAAGAACAAATTTACCTGTTTTTCGGCTGAGTTTCTACGTACGGTAGAACAGTCGGCGCGCCGCGGCCTTGTGGGCGCCACTTCCACATGGAACTGTTGGTTTACAGTGCTCGCCGCATTGTTCTACACTCTGTAGAAGTCAAAGTTCTACGAACCGTAGAAAAGTCGCACCGCCAACCCGAGGGACTGCTGTGGAAGCTCTGGAAATCGCACGCTGGCAATTCGGCATCACCACCGTCTACCACTTCATGATGGTGCCCCTCACCATCGGGCTGGGCCTGGTGGTCGCCGTGATGCAGACGCTCTGGCACCGCACCGGCAATGAGGAATACCTCCGGATGACCAAATTCTGGGGCAAGCTCTTCCTGATCAACTTCATCATGGGCGTGGCCACCGGCATTGTGCAGGAGTTCCAGTTCGGCATGGCCTGGAGCGAGTACAGCCGCTTCGTTGGAGACGTCTTCGGGGCGCCGCTGGCGCTGGAGTCGCTGCTGGCCTTCTTCGTCGAGTCCACGTTCCTGGGCCTGTGGATCTTCGGCTGGAAGCAGCTGAAGCCGGCCATCCACCTGGCCTGCCTCTGGGTGGCCGTGGTGGGATCGGTGTTCTCCGCGTACTTCATCATCGTAGCCAACAGCTGGATGCAGCATCCCGTGGGCTCGAAGATTATCGACGGCCGGCCGGTCATGACGGACGCCTGGGCAGTCTTCACCAACAACACCGCACTCGTGGCCTTCCCGCACACCCTGATGGGCGCACTGGCCGTTGCCGGCGGCTTCCTCCTCGGCATTGCCTGGTACCACCTCTGGCGCAGGCGCACCGACGGGATCGACACCGTCGGCGCCGACGGGAAGGTGATTCCCGGCGAAGCAGCCATCCCCGGCCGTGACCGGACCGATTACAAAGTCTGGATCCGCTCCCTGCGGATCGGCGCCGTCGTCGCCATGATCTCGTTCGCGGGCACCGCACTGACCGGAGACCTCCAGGGAAAGCTGATGTTTGAGCAGCAACCCATGAAGATGGCCGCGGCCGAGGCCGCCTGCCACGACGGTACGGGCTTCTCCGTGCTGAGCATCGGGAACCTGGGCTCCAAGAACTGCGATGACATCAAGGCCGTGATCGAAGTACCCGGCATCCTGTCCTTCCTCGCCAAGGGCGACTTCACCACCGAGGTCAAGGGTGTCAACAGCCTCCTGGACCAGTACAAGGCCGACTACGGAACCCACCTGCCCAACAACCCGATCTACGGAGAGCGGGCAGGCCAGGAGATCCAGTACGTCCCGGTCATGGAAGTCACCTACTGGGGCTTCCGGATGATGATTGGCTTCGGCGGTATTGCGGCGTTTGCCGCGCTCCTGGCGCTCTGGGTGACAAGAAAGGGCACGGTCCCGGCATCGCGCTGGTTGATGCGCCTCGCGGTGTTCGGCATCCTGGCCCCGTTCGGCGCCAACGCGGCCGGGTGGATCTTCACCGAGATGGGCCGGCAGCCGTTTGTGGTGGCCCCCAACCCGGACCTGAACGGCATCGACCAGGTGTTTATGTTCACCGCGGCGGCCGTCTCGCCCGGAGTGTCGGCCGGTGAACTGCTGACGTCACTGATCGTTCTGACCGCGGTCTATGCGGCGCTGCTTGTGGTTGAGGTCAAACTCCTGGTCAAGTTCATCCGGGGCGGTGTGGTGTCCGCGATGCCGGAACTTGCACACACCCCGGCCGACGAAAACGGGGACGCCAACAAGGGTCCGGGCACTGGCAAACCCGCCGACGACGTCCTGGCATTCGCCTACTAAGAAGAGCAGAGGATACTCGAGCATGGAACTGCTGCCCACCATCTGGTTCATCGTCATCGCGGTGCTTTGGACCGGCTACCTCTTCCTTGAAGGCTTTGACCTCGGCGTGGGAATGCTGATGAAGCTGTTCGCGCGGAACAACACCGAGCGCCGGGTACTGCTGAACACCGTCGGCCCGGTATGGGACGGCAACGAGGTCTGGCTCATCACGGCCGGTGCCGCAACGTTTGCGGCGTTCCCGTTGTGGTACGCCTCGCTGTTTTCCGCCCTCTACCTCCCGCTCCTGGTGGTGCTGGTTGCCCTCATCTTCCGTGCCGTGGCGTTCGAATACCGCGGCAAGGGTGACACCGACAAATGGCGCGCGCGCTGGGACTGGGCCATCACCCTGGGTTCCTTCTTTGCCGCCTTCGGCGTCGGCGCTGCCCTGGCTTTGACCACCACGGGCCTGCCGCTGAACGCGAACGGTGACCGCGAAGGCGGTGCGTTCGCGTGGTTCAGCGGTTACGCCGTGCTGGGCGGGCTGGCCGTGGTGGGCTTCTCCCTGCTGCACGCGCTGGCGTTCCTCGCGTTGAAGACCGACGGCGACGTGCGCCACCGCGCGCGCCGGTGGTTCGTCCGGCTGCTTCCGGTCCTGCTGCTGCCCCTGGCCGGCTGGGCACTGATCCTCCAATTCCTGGAGGGCAAGCCGTGGACCTGGGCGGCCGTGATCGTGGCCGTGGTGGCCGCGGTAGCCGCGTGGTTCCTCGCACGGCGTGGATCCGAAGGCAGGGCGTTTATGGCCATGGGGGTCTTCCTCCTCCTCGGCAGCGCGTCCATTTTCGGTGCGGTGTTCCCGGTGGTGCTGCCCTCCACCCTGGACCCTGCGTTTGACCTCACTATTGCCAACGCGTCGTCGTCCGATTACACGCTCGGGCTCATGAGCGTCGTGGCAGCCGTTGGGCTGCCCCTCGTGATCACCTACCAGGCGTGGACGTACTGGGTGTTCCGGCGGCGTGTCAGCGCGTCCCAGATTCCCACGGCCCACAGCTTCCTGCCGGCCATTGCCGTCAGGGCATTCACCACGAAGGGCTGACCGGCAGTGCGCCCAGATTTTCCGGCCGGACCGGCCACCCGTTCCGCCATCTACTGGCTTGGCCTGCTGGCAGCGCTGAAGGCGCTGTCACTGGTTCTGATGGGCCAGGCCGTGGCTGCCATGCTGGCCGGGCTGGCCACCGGAAACGGGTCCTGGCCCGAGCAGTTGCCCTGGGGCCTGGCGGGCGTTGTCCTGAGGTCCGCCGCGGTGTGGGCCCAGGGCATCGCCGCGCGCCGCGCCGCGCTGGGCATCAAAGAGGAACTCCGCTCCGAACTGCTGGCCCGGGCCCTGCGGAACGGTGCGCGCAGCACCGGCCCGGCCGACGGCGGGCTAGCCGTGCTGGCTACGCGCGGGCTGGATGCGCTGGACAGCTACTACACGCAGTTCCTGCCCGCGCTGGTGAACTGTGCGGCGATTCCACTGCTGCTCGGGGCGCGCATCCTGTTCGCCGACTGGGTCAGCGCGGTGGTGATTGTCCTGACAGTTCCGCTGGTCCCCTTATTTATGGTGCTGATTGGCCGGTATACCGAGGACCATGTCCGCGAGGCCCAGGAAACCCTGGCCCGGCTTTCGGCGCACATGCTGGAGCTGGCCAAGGGCCTGCCAGTCCTGGTGGGGCTGGGCCGTGCCACGGCGCAGCGGAAGGCCCTGGAGGAGATCTCGGAGGATTACCGCGCCAGGACCATGGGGACACTGCGCACCGCGTTCCTGTCCGCACTGGCGCTGGAACTGATCGCCACGATTTCCGTGGCGGTGGTTGCCGTGTTCATCGGCGTCCGCCTGGTGCACGGCGACATGCCACTCGAAGCCGGCCTCCTGGCGCTGATCCTCGCGCCGGACTGCTACCTGCCGCTGCGGGAGCTGGGCACCGCCCACCATGCCAGTGATGACGGCCGGGCGGCCCTGGCCGAGACCAGGAAGGTCACTGAAGCACCCGAGCCGCGGCTGCTGCCCGCACAGGGAAGCGAAGCTTCCGCGTACGACGGCGGTAGCCGGGGTTCCGTGCCCGGGTCCGGGGGAGTGATCGTCACCGACCTCAGCGTCACGTACTCCGGACGGTCCGCTCCCGCCGTCGGGCCCTTAACATTCACTGCCCCGCACGGGCTGATCACCGCCCTGGACGGCCCCAGCGGCGCCGGCAAAAGCACTGTCCTTGGCGTGCTGGCAGGGACCGTCGGGGACGGCGGCGGAACCACGGTGTCCGGCCGCCTCTCCGGGCTGGAGCGCGACGCCGTCGCCTGGGTTCCGCAGCACCCGGTCATGGTGGCGGACTCCGTGCTCGACGAGGTCATGCTGTACCTCAGCGGCGGAATGGGCTCAGGCACTCCGGCAGCGGAGGCGGCGGCAAAGGATTGCCTGGTCGCTGCGGCTGCCGGGCACCTCGCCGGCCACCATCCGGCCGAACTGAGCCCGGGCGAGCTGCGGCGCGTTGCGTTGGCGCGCGGCCTGGCCCGTATCAGGTCCGGTGCCACCGTTCTGCTTCTCGACGAGCCCACCGCACACCTTGACGCGGTATCGGCGGCGCTGGTGCAGGACTCGATCCGTGCGCTCCGGGGGGAGGTCACCGTCATCCTGGTGGCCCACGACCAGCAGACCCGCGAGCTGGCCGATCACCTGGTGCCCGTATCGGCCCACGGCATCACAGCTCCCTCCGACGGAGCTGTGCTTTTAGAAGGGACATTGCCGTCCGAGGGAACAGCGAAGTCCAGAGCTGGGCGCGGTGGCGGAACCGTGGCCACCGTGGAGGATGAGCACGCCACGGAAATTGCCGGGAGTCGTCCTACGGAGGCGCAGACGCCTGCGGCCGGTGATCTCCGGCCAAGCCGGACTGCCCGCCTCCTGTCCGGCCTGCTGTCCCCGGTGTCCGGCCGGTTCGCCGGTGCCGCCGTGGTGGGCACCTTTGCCGCCATTTTCGCGGTTGCCCTGTCCGGCCTGTCCGGCTGGCTCATCATCAGGGCGAGCGAACAGCCACCCATCCTGTACCTGCTCACCGCCATCGTCGGCGTGCGGTTCTTCGGTATCGGACGCGCAGTCCTCCGCTACTGGGAACGGCTCCTGCTCCACGACGCCGTCTTCGGCGCCCTCACCCGGCTGCGCGGCCGGCTCTGGGAATCACTGAGCCGGAAGGCTCTCTCGCTCCGGCGGCTCCTGCAGGGCGGCAACGTCCTGGGTACGGTGATTGACGACGTCGACACCGTCCGGGACCTGCTGCCGCGGGTTGTCCTGCCGCCCGTGACGGCGCTTGCCGTGGCCGGTTCGGCGCTGGTGGCAACCGCCCTGGTGGCGCCGGCCGCGCTGCCGGCCGTTGCCTTGGCGGCGGCGCTCAGCCTGTTCCTGGCGCCGGCCGCGGCCCTGTGGGGGGACCGCCGCTCAGCCACAGCGGAGCAGAGCCTACGGACACGCGTCCTGCGGCGCACGTCGGCTGCGCTGGATGCCCGGGCCGAGCTGCACGCGAACGGCATCGCGGGCACCGTCCTGGACGCGCTGCGCTGCGAGGACCGCCAGGCCACCCGGGCATCGCAGCGTTCCGCGTGGGCCGAAGGCCTCGGCCAGGCCATCACCGTCGCTGCCTGCGGAAGCGCCGCCTTGGCCGCTGCCGTGCTGGCCGCACCCCAGGTGCTGGCCGGTACCTTGGAGCCAGCCACTGCCGCGGTTGTTGTGCTGCTGCAGCTGGCGCTGGTTGAACCGTACGCAGCGGTGACGACGGCAGTGCGCCAGTACCCGGCGCTCCGCAGCGTGATGCGCCGGATCGGTGAGTCCGGCGTACTGGACGGCGGCGCCACCGAAACCGGGGCCGGCGACGGGCTGCATCCTGTCCCCGCCCGTTCCGGCGCCGCCGCCGGCGTTGAACTGGAAAACGTCGGGGCAGCGTGGCCCGGCGGAGATCTGGTGTTCTCCAGGGTTTCCGCAACGGCCGGACCCGGCACCTGGCTGGCGGTCACCGGACCGTCCGGCGCGGGGAAATCCACGTTGCTCGCTGTCCTGCTGGGATTCCTGCCGGCCGCTACCGGCCGCGCAGCGGTGACCGGGACGGCGGCCTGGTGCCCGCAGGAGGCACATCTGTTCGATTCGACGCTGCGGGGCAACCTCATGCTGGGCGTCCCAGCCGCGGACGCAGTGACGGGCGCTTCCGCTGCTCACGGCGATGGTACGCCTACCGATGGTGCGCCTGCGGCCGGTGACGCCAAGCTGGAGGCGGCACTGAGCGCCGTCGGCCTCAGCGCAATGATCTCGCGGCTGCCGGCCGGGCTTGACACCCGGATCGGGCCGGGCGGCTCCTTCCTCAGCGGCGGCGAGCGGCAACGCCTGGCTGTGGCGCGGACCCTGCTGACGGGGGCAGAGGTCATCCTGCTCGACGAGCCCACGGCTCATCTGGACGCGCAGGCGGGACAGGAAATGCTGGCAGATCTCCGCGTCGGCCTGAAGGACCGCACGGTGGTCATGGTCACCCATAATCCGGCCGACGTCCAGCCGGCTGACGCCCGGCTGGAGCTCCCGGCAGCGTCCCGGGCGGGCATGGCTGCTTCGCTGGTGGGTTGAGTCCCCTCAGCCGTCCACATCGTGGAGGTGATGGACGGCGTCGTGCAGGAAATACTGGGCCAGCGTCAGGACGGTAAATTCGGAACCGTTGCTGCGCAGGCCGCGCCGCCCCCACTCCGCCTCCCGGACGCCGGCGAAGGACTCCGCGATCTGTTCACCCTCCGCCGTCAGTTCTGCACTGACCACGGCGGGATCGGCGTTGGCGTAGTCCGCTTCGACGGCGGTGAGGTCCTGGTCCCAGTTCTCAAATTGGGCGCCGTCGGCGTCAAGCATGAGGTTCAGCCGCTGGTCGAACAGCGAAAAGACGTCACGGACGTGGCAGGCGTATTCGAGGGCCGACCACGTCCTGTCATCCGGGCGTTCGGCCACCTCAGGCCTGCGGAGGACAGCCCGCCAGCGTGGCAGCATGTTCTCCACGCTGCCCGGCACCGTGGCCGGCGTGACGGTGGAAGCGTCGAAGGAGCACTCGGGGCATGGCCGGGACAGGACCCAGGTCCAGTCCTTTTCATCAGGAATGATAGGCATGGCAGCAGTCTAGGACGGATCGCTCCACGCCATGGCCGGACCCACTGCGTCCACTGCCTGGGACAGCGGAATCCCGGAACCGTCACGGCGGCCGTGCTCCTGCGGCAGCGACCTGGCTATGCCGGCCAGCGATGAGGCCTTCGCAGGTCCGTGCCCGGCCCACGCCAGCAGCAGCGTGTCTTCGCCTTTGAGGAATCTGTGCGCGCGGACGCCTGCTGTGGCACGGCCCTTGGCAGGGTATTCGGCGAAGGACGTGACCTTCGCCGCCCCCGGTGCGGTGCCCGGCAGGGCGCCGTTGGTGCCGGCAATGGTGACCACCACGGCGGCGTCGTCGGCGGCGGTGACAGCCCCGAAGAACAAGACCTGGTCCCCGGCGGCCAGCTTGATGCCCACCATGCCGCCGGCCGTCCTGCCCTGGGCCCGGACGTTGGCGGCGCTGAAACGGAGCAATTGCGCCTCACGGGTCAGGAACACCAGATCGGTCTCCTCAGACCCGGCCGGCGCCACACCCACCACTTCATCCTTGTCCTTGAGCGCAATGACTTCCCAGTCCTCGCGGTTCAGGGGGTAATCGGGCTGGACCCGCTTGACCACGCCTTGGGCCGTGCCGATGGCCAGCACTTCATCCAGCGGGGCGAACGCCACCAGCGTTTCACCCTTCAGCAGTGTGATGAAGTCCTTGGCCGGGACACCGCCGGCGAGGTTGGGCAGCCCGGACATGGGTGGCAGTACCGGCATGTCCATGATCTGAAGCCGAAGCATCCTGCCTTGTGAGGTGACCGCGGCTATTTCCCCACGGGCCGAGGTCTTGACCACGGAACGGAAAACGTCGTGCCTGGCACGCGGTCCGGACTCGGCGAGGGGCTCCTGGTTGGACGTCCGCGCGATCTGTCCCGACGCCGTCAGGATGGCCCAGCAGGGATCGTCCGAGATCTCCAGGGCCAGCGGCGCGGCCTTGCCCTTGGCGTTGGGGGTGGCCGCCAGGGCTGCGGCCACGGTGGGCGGGACGGCCTCGGATTCGAGCAGGACGGTGCGCCGCGGCGTACCGTATTTTTCGGCGATTTCGCCGAGCTCGGAGGACACAAGTCCGCGCAACCGCTCCTCGGAGCCGAGGATGGCTTCGAGCTCCGCGATCTCGCGGCGCAGCTCCTCCTGTTCCTTTTCAAGCTCGATCCGGGAGTACTTGGTCAGCTGCCGCAGCCGCAGTTCCAGGATGTAGTTGGCCTGGATTTCGGAAAGATCGTAGATGGACATCAGGCGGACCCTGGCGGCCGCCACCTCATCCGAAGAACGGATGATCTGGATGACCTCGTCGATGTCCACGATGGCGATCAGCAGGCCCTCCACCAGGTGGAGGCGGTCCTTCTTCTTGCCCAGCCGGAAGGCCGTCCGCCGGCGCACCACATCGATCCGGTGCTCCACGTAGACGGAGAGCAGCTTCACCAGGCCGAGGGTCTGCGGCTGGCCATCCACCAGGGTCACGTTGTTGATGCCGAAGGAATCCTCCATCGGCGAGTAGCGGTAGAGCTGTTGGAGGACGGCGTTCGGGTTGAACCCGTTCTTCAGCTCGATGACCAGGCGCAGGCCATGCTGGCGGTCCGTCAGGTCGACGATGTCACTTATCCCGGTCAGCTTTTTGCTGTTGACCGCGTCCTTGATCTTCTCGATCACCTTTTCGGGGCCTACCATGTACGGCAGCTCGGTGACCACCAGGCCGGTGCGCCGGGCCGAGAGCTGCTCGATCTCCACCTTTGCCCGGGTCTTGAAGGAACCGCGTCCGGTGGCGTAGGCGTCCCGGATTCCGTCCAGGCCCACGATCCGGCCGCCCGTTGGCAGGTCCGGTCCGGGCACAAAGCGCATCAGGTCATCGAGGGTCGCGTCCGGGTGGGCGATCAGGTGCCGCGCCGCGGAGATGACCTCAACGAGGTTGTGTGGGGCCATGTTGGTGGCCATCCCGACCGCGATGCCCGTGGCGCCGTTGACCAGCAGGTTGGGGAACGCGGCCGGCAGGACGTCCGGCTGGGTCAGCTGGTTGTCGTAGTTGGGGACAAAGTCCACTACGTCTTCGTCGAGGTGGTCGGTGAGCGTCAGGGCCGCCGCCGCGAGCCTGGCCTCCGTGTACCGGGGTGCCGCGGGACCGTCGTCGAGGGAGCCGAAGTTTCCGTGGCCGTCAATCAGCGGCAGGCGCAGCGAGAAGTCCTGGGCCATCCGGACCATGGCGTCATAGATGGCGGTATCGCCGTGGGGGTGGAGCTTGCCCATGACCTCGCCCACCACGCGCGCGCTCTTGACGTGGCCGCGGTCCGGACGCAGGCCCATCTCGCTCATCATGTACAGGATCCGGCGCTGGACCGGCTTGAGCCCGTCCCGGGCATCAGGCAGGGCCCTGGAGTAGATCACCGAATACGCGTACTCCAGGAAGGAGCCTTCCATCTCGGACGTTACATCAATGTCCACGATGTTCTCGACGAAATCCTGGGGAGCGTCCCCGGCAGGGGCTGGGCTTTGGCGGCGGGCCATGGGGCTGGTGGATCCTTCTGCGTGACTGGTCATGCTGTGGTCTGGGTGCAGGTGTGGAGGATGATCTCCGGGCACACGGCCTGCGCCGTCAGTTTGTGGTTAGGCTAAGCCTATGGTGGATCAGCCCGGGGACGGCGAATATCCGGAACATTGGGAAGCTGATGTCGTACTCCGTGACGGTGGCACCGCCCATCTGAGGCCCATCCACCCCAGCGATGCGGACGCGGTCCAGGCTTTCCATACCGGGCAGTCGCAGAACTCAATCTACATGCGGTTCTTCGCGTTCAAGGCCCGGCTGTCCGGCAAGGAGCTCAAGCGCTTCACCGAAGTGGACTACAAGGATCGGGTTGCCCTGGTGATTACGTTTGGCGGCGAAATCCTGGGAATCGGCCGCTACGACAGGCTGGGTGACCCCCTCGAAGCCGAAGTCGCGTTCAACATCGCCGACGCCCACCAGGGCCGGGGTATCGGCTCAATCCTGCTCGAACACCTTGCCACGGCGGCCCACGAAAACGGGATCCGTCGCTTCAGCGCCGAGGTGCTGCCGGAAAACCGCAAAATGCTGATGGTGTTCGCCGATGCCGGCTACGACGTCAAACGCCATTTCGACGACGGCGTGGTCAGCCTGGAGTTCAACATCGACCCCACCGAAAAGTCCCGTGCAGTGATGGAATCACGCGAGCACCGCGCCGAGGCGAGAAGCGTCCGGGACCTGCTGGCGCCGTCGTCGATTGCCGTCATCGGGGCGAGCCGCAAATGGGGGACCGTGGGGTACCAGCTGCTGGAACACATCATCGAAGGCGGCTACTTCGGGCAGGTCTACGCCATCAACCCGGAGGCGCTGGAGCTCGCCGGAATGTTGTCCTTCGGCAGGATTTCCGAGGTTCCTGAGCCGGTGGGGCTCGCAGTGATCGCCGTTCCGTATGAGGAAGTGGCCACGGTCGTTGATCAGTGCGCCGCGGCGGGGGTCAAGGGTCTGGTGATCGCCTCAGCGGGCTTCGAGGACGACGGCGAACGCGGCCTCGCCAGCCAGCGCAACCTCGTGCGCAAGGCCAGGGCCAACGGCATGCGGGTGATCGGGCCCGCATCTCTGGGGATCGTTAACACCCATCCCGACGTGAGGCTGAACGCCTCCATGGCGCCCTCACTGCCGAGCCGCGGTGGCCTGGGCCTGTTCAGCCAGTCAGCGGCGATGGGTGTTTCGCTCTACGCGGCGTCACACCGCCGCCGGCTGGGCGTTTCCACGGTCCTGTCGGCCGGCAACCGCGCGGACGTCTCAGGTAACGACATGATGCAGTTCTGGGAGGACGACGCCGACACCACCGCGGTGGGCCTCTACCTGGAGTCGATCGGGAACCCCCGCAAATTCTCCCGGATCGCCCGGCGGCTTGCCCGCAGCAAGCCCGTGGTGGTGGCCAAGTCGGAAACCATGGGCCTGCGGCTGCCGCCTGGCCACGCCGTCCGTACCACCCAGGCGCCCGCCGGTGCACTGGACGCCATGATGCGCCAGGCCGGCGTCATCCGGGTAGAGACCATCGAACAGCTGATGGACATCACCCAGATAGTGTCCGGGCAGCCGCTCCCGGCGGGGCCCGGGCTGGCCATCTTCAGCAATTCCCTGGCGCTGGGCAAAGTGGTGGCGGACAGCGCCGAAGCGCACGGCCTGACCGTGGACGGCATCGTCACCGACGTGGATCTCGACGCCGGCATGTCCCTGGCACTGCCGGCCCTCCGCCGCAGCCTCCAGGACACCCTCGCGTCCGACGCCGTCCATGCCGTGGTGGCCGCGCTGCTGCCGGTGCGCGGCCTGACGGTGGACCGCATTGCCGAGGTCCTGGCCGAATGCTCGGCCGCCGCAGGGAAACCGGTCGTCGCTGCCTTCACCGGAATCCTTGACCCCTCCATCTATGTGGAGGGCATGGTGGGGGCCGAACAGCAGACAGTGCCGTGCTTCTCGAACGCCGGTGCGGCTGTGGCTGCGCTCGCGGCCGTGGTGCGCTACGCGGAATGGGTGGCACGGGACCCTGGCCACTTTGTTCAGCCCGAAGGCTGCGATCCGGAAGGCGCACGGATCCTGCTGGATCAGCTTCTGCACGATGTCCACGAGGAGCAACTCAAGACCCTCGAACCGGCGTCAGCGGCAGAGCTGCTGGCGCACTACGGCATTGCGGTGCTGCCATCCGCCGGGTTCGACTCAGAAGATGAAGCCGTAGCTGCCGCCGGAAGGCTGGGCTGGCCGGTCGCGCTGAAAACCACGGACCCGGCACTTCGCCACCGCCTCGACCTGGGGGGAGTCCGCCTCGATATCGAGGATCCGGATTCCCTGCGCCGAAACATCCTGCAGATGCGGCGCTCGCTGGCACCTTACGGTTCCCGGGCACTGGAGGTGCAGTCCATGGCTCCCGTGGGGCAGGCGTGCACGTTCCGGGCCATTGAGGATCCACTGTTGGGGCCGGTGGTCTCCTTCGGGCTGGCCGGGGACGCCGTCAATCTGCTGGATGACTGGGCGCACCGCGTGCCTCCGCTGTCCGCCGGGGACGTGAAGGACTTCATCCGCGGACCCCGGGCCGCCCGCAAACTCTTCGGCTACCAGGGTCTTCCCGCCGTGGATATTGCCGCTTTGGAGGAGGTCGCCGGGCGGCTGGCCTGGATGAAGGACAACCATCCGGAGATCGCGCTGGTGGAATTCAACCCGGTTCTCTGCGGGACTCAGGGCGTGTCCATCCTGGCCGCAGATATCCGGATCGGCAACGCGGCCCAGCGCACTGACAGTGCCCGCCGGGCCATGCTTGGCTGACCGCGGTTAGCATGTCCCCGGCCGATCTGTGAAAATGGGGGAATGAGCTCACAGCCTTCCCCGTCGACGCCTTCCACCTCCGGCAGTGACAACCAGGCAACCCGCCCGCACAGCTCACACAGCCATACGCCCCAGGGCCAGAGCCTGGACGGTGCGCTCCAGAA
Organism: Pseudarthrobacter sp. AB1; assembly: GCF_014926485.1. NCBI lineage: Bacteria > Bacillati > Actinomycetota > Actinomycetes > Micrococcales > Micrococcaceae > Pseudarthrobacter > Pseudarthrobacter sp. AB1. The sequence continues at coordinate 52,461 of NZ_PZKO01000005.1, read as the reverse complement.
GGCCGGTTTCTACCCGCGCCTGGTGGCCGACGTCGTTGACGACGCCCTGGACGGCCGCGAATGCGTGGCCCACCTGGTCCACCTGGAAACCCACTTTGACCGGGCCGAGGTCCGCCGCCACATCACGGTGCTGGTCCTGACCGCCGACATGCTGGTGATCACCCACGTGGACGACCAGCAGCTCGACGACGCCGGCGAACAGATCGTGGCCCAGATTTCCACCGAATCCGTGCCCGTCGCGCAGATCCGTTCCGTGGTCCTGAGCTACATGTACTCCCAGCCGCAGGACTACAAGCCCTCGGATCCGGTCCGGGAAGTCACCCTCGCCATCGCCTGGTCCGGCGGGCAGCGGCTGGACATGGGGCCCGCGAGCTGCGGAGACCCGCAATGCGAGGCAGACCACGGTTACAGCGGCACCATTGCCCAGGAGGACATCGTCCTGCGGATCAGTGCTGAAGCCGACGGTGCACAAGCCGTCCAGGACGCCAAACTCTTCGCCCGTGCCCTGCGGGCCGTGAACACCGGCTCCACCGCTCCGGTGGCGCACGTCGGCCAGACGCTCCAGCCCCGGCCCCGGACCGGTGTGTTCGGAAACAGGCTCAGCCGCGGGCATCAGCAGCGCTGATGCCGGATCAAGGGAAAGCAACGGTCTCCTCAGCCACTTCCTCAGCGGTTTCCCAAGGGGCTTCCGCGCAACTGAGCATGCCGCCCGCGCCCGCCTTTGGCCAGCGGTCCATCGCGGATGTCCTCACCAGTGCAGCCGCAAGCCTCGGAGTGGAAGGTTTCACTAACACCCTGGGCCTTCCGCCGGCGTCTCGCGTCTGCGTGGTCCTGGCCGACGGCCTGGGCCGGAACCTGCTGAAACAGAAGTCCGCCCACACACCGTTCCTGCGCTCCGTTATGCAGTCCGGTCAGGGGGAAGTTCCGGTATGGCTGGACTCCACGTTCCCATCTACCACGGCCGCTGCCCTGGCCAGCTTCGGCACAGGCCTCCCGCCCGGCCAGCACGGAATGGTGGGCTACGACGTCCTGGACCCGGGCCAGGACAAGGTGGTCAACATGCTCGGCAACTGGGATGCCAAGGTGGACCCCGCCGAGTGGCAGCCGTTCCCTACCGTCCTCGAACGGGCCGCCGAATCAGTTAATGTAACCACCGTCAGCCTGCCGCAGTTCGGCGACTCGCCCATGACCCAGGCGGCCCTCCGCGGCGGGAATTTCGTCCCAGGAGTGACTGCCCACGCCCGCACGGCCGCCGCCGCTGAAGCCATGGACACCGCCGGAAAGTCCCTGATGTACTTCTACGTCAACGAACTGGATAAGGCAGGCCACCGGTACGGCTGCCAGTCTGAACAGTGGGAACACCAGCTCGAAGAACTCGACGCAACCGTCAAACGGCTGCACGCCTCGCTTCCGGCCGGGACCACAGTACTGCTCACGGCGGACCATGGGATGCTCGACGTCCCGGAACAATGGCGGATCGACTTCTCCGCGGACGCGTCGCTTGTTGATGGCGTGCGGCATACAGCGGGGGAGCCGCGGATGGTCCACCTCTACCTTGAGGATCCGGCGGACGCCGCAGGCCGGGAGCGCTTGTTGCGTGCGTGGCGTGCCCGTTTCGGCGACAGGATCTGGGCTTTTACCCGGGAGGATGCCGTCGCCGCCGGACTGTTCGGGACGCTGCGCCCCGCCGTCGGGCCCCGGATTGGCGACATCATGATTGCCGCGCGTGACGCCCTGGCGCTCTACGACACTCGCCGCGGGCGTCCCGCCGCCATGGAAGTGGTGGGCCAGCACGGCTCGCTGACCAAAGCGGAACGCGAAGTACCTTTGCTGTGCTTTGCGGCCGAAGGCAGGCCACGGCGACGCTGAGGCGTTAGTCCCGTTTGGTCCCGAAGACGATCTCGTCCCAGCTGGGAACCGTGGAGCGCTTCGGTTTAGCGGGCTGCCGTTCAGGCTGGTCCGCGTCATGATCGTGGTACTGGCCGGATCCTGCGTCATCGGGGCCGGCCGTGGAGGCTGCCCGGCGTGGGCTTCCGCCGCCCAGCAGTTCGTCAAGGCCCACGTTCGGCGCAGGACGCCCCGACCCTGGTTCTGCGGGGGCCCCGTGTCCTGCGGGACGGGGCGGGGACGCCACGATGGTGATTTCCCTCGTATCGGTGCTGACGCCGTCGTGCAGTTTCAGGACGTCATCATCGTCAGAGTCCCGGTGCGGCGGGATGAGGCTGAGCCGGGACAGCATTGATGGCCGGGCGTCCCGCTTGCGGGTGAGAGGATCTGCTGCGGCAGCGGGCCCGGCTTCGTCTGGCACGCCGGACTCGGTGGGAGCCGCCCCCCGTGTTTGCGGCTCGCGGTATTTCTGGTCCCGGGATTCCGGTTCCGGGACCACCTCCGAAGGGCGCGGATGGGCGGCCGGCACGCCGTGGGTCAGGAGCAGGGCCAGGGCGTCGTCGGCGTCTTCGTCGACTCCGAGGCGCTGGCCGCGGCGTGAACGGAGCATATCGAGGAGACCGTCGGATTCCCTGGCCGGCGTGACGGCTTGCGGACCGGTCGAATTGCGGGCGGCCGCAGCTTCTGCATCGGTTTCGAAGTCAAACGGCCGGTCCGAGACCGCAGTGAGGCGGCGGGCCGGGACGGGACCGTCCAGCGGCTCCAGCTCACTGAGTTGCTGAGCCCAACGGTTGGCGTTCTGCAGCGTCTTGCGCACCGGACTGAACGTCCATTGCGCAGGCGGCTCCTCGCCGATGCCGGAGGTGCCGTCCGTTTTGGTTTCAAAACGGGCCACCACGGTCCAGTTGCCGTCCTGGCGACGCCACGAATCCCATTCCACGGTGGAAGGCTCAACCCCGTGGGCTGAAAGCCGGTGGTTGACCATGTCCTGGAGGGACGCCGGGTTGTCGCCAAAAACGGAGCGGTAGGTATCGTGGCCGGGGGAAGGCGAGGCGACTTCCACCTTTCGCGCCTGCTGCGCTACATACTCCCGCTCGGCAAGGACAGGGCCCTCATACCGCTCGACTTTTGCGAGGGGCAGCCCGGAAAGCTCAGCTACGTCCGCAGCGGTAGCGCCGCTGCGGATCCGTGACTGGATGTCCCGAGGGGACATGGCAATGGGCGCGGTTGCGGAAGCGGTCTTCGCCGAAGACCGGCTGGCCGCCCGCAGTGCTTCATCGATCGGCAGCTGGAACATCTCGCCGCCGGCACCGCTCAACAGGAGATGCTCCCCGTCGTCGTGTACGCCTACAAGCCGTAGATCCTGCATACAAATCCTCCACCCTGGCATTACTATCAATCGAAACTCTGCCACTCACCGGCACCTATTTGGGTTAGGAGCGAGGGCGCGCCGCGATATTCCGGCACTTTCGGACACCGTCGCGGCAAGCGGCACGCGTTTCAGGAGTCCTGGCCGTCCGGACCCGCGGAGAAGTCCGGATATTGGAACCTGCCGGCGAAAGTTGCGCCCGCGCAGGGGCACCCGGGCGCCCCTTTCCTCCGGGCTGCTATTTCCGCGAAAGCGCGGCTGTGAGTTCCTCGGGCCGCTTGGACGACGTCAGCCAATAGGGGGTCCGGTCTGACGGGTCCGTAATTTCGATCCGAACCACCGGGTCGATCCAGCCACGGATGCACAGGTAGGCGAGGGCATTGAGCCGGGTCCCCCGCTGGGCCGTGGCGTCCTTGCCGCGGAACGCAGCCACTTCGCCAACATAGCGGCGCTCGATCGTGGCACGACCTACTGTCAACGCGTCACTGGTGACAAGGATGGTTGGGGTTGACAGCACCAGCAGTACAGCCATGATCGTGAACAGAACGCCGGCGGCCGTGTAGCCTGCAGCCATGCTGATCGGGGCGAAAACGAGGATCCCGGCGCCGGAGATTCCCGCCGCGATAACCCAGATCCAGACGTTCGGCCACAGCCTCTCCCGGAAAACAGCCGGGGTGCCGGCAGTGGGGGCGTCAGGGACGGGTGCGGTGGAGCTGGATTCGGGCATGCCACCAGCTTTCCACCTTTGGCTGGCTATTTCATCTTGGCCTCACCCTGCCTTGGCCTGGCGTCCCATTGAAGCTAGGACGGAACTGCGGCTGGGCGTTAGAGTGAGTGACTGTGACTGACGAACTCGCCACTGTTGAAACCGTTCCTGACGATGAGCTGTCCGGCTCCGCGCCGGATACAGCCGCAGCCTACGGGGCCCCGACGCTGCAGGTGCAGCTGAAAATGCTCGACGCCGGGCTGGAGGCACCGTCGTATGCCCACCCGGGCGATGCGGGGGCGGATCTGCGGGCCCGCGAAGATCTGGTCCTGGCGCCGGGAGAGCGGAAGCTGGTGGCGACCGGTGTTTCCATCGCGTTGCCGGACGGCTTCGTTGCCCTGATCCACCCGCGCTCCGGGCTGGCCATGAAGCACGGGCTGACCATCGTTAATGCGCCGGGCACCGTGGATGCCGGTTATCGCGGGGAGATTTCGGTGACTCTCCTCAACACTGATACCAGGAACGCCATCGAGCTCCGGCGCGGCGATAGAATTGCACAGATGGTGATCCAGCGGGTGGAATATGCCCAGTTTGTCCCCGTCAACGAATTGAGTGAATCGGTGCGGGGAGCCGGCGGATTCGGATCCACCGGCGGCTTCACCCCGCCAAACGCCTGACACCCGCCGACGGCGGCAACCAGCGGTGGTTGCCCGCGGCAGCTAAGACTTCCGACGGGACCTCCGGGCCGGCGAGTCACTTTCACAACTAAGGAGACAAACCCCATGGTTTTTGGGCTCGGCAGGAAATCCAAGAAGGACCAATCGGCCGACCCGGCTGAATCCCGGGCCTCAGGGGAATCGACGGATTCCGCTGACGTGGCTTCGGCGGTCGCCGGGCGTCGGGACGAAGGCCCCTTTGATGTTTCCGAGGTCTCCAGCCGCGACGGCTACGTTGATCTTGGTGCACTGCTGATCGCCCCGAGTGAGGGGCTCCAGCTCCGGCTCGAAGTTGAGGAAGCCACCCAGCGCGTGGTCGCGGTGACCATGGACCTGAACGGCTCCAGCCTTCAGCTGCAGGCGTTCGCTGCGCCCAAGACCGAGGGACTGTGGGACGAAATCCGCGAACAGATCGGTCAGTCCGTGGGAAGCCAGGGTGGTCAGGTTGAAGAAGTCGAGGGTGGCTTCGGAACTGAACTGGTCGCCAAACTGCCCGCCGGTACGCCGGACGGCAGCCAAGGCTACCGGGTGGCGCGTTTCATCGGCATCGACGGTCCACGGTGGTTCCTGCGTGGCGTCCTGGGCGGCCCGGCAGCGATGGAGCGCGAGGCTGCGGCACCGCTTGAGTCACTGTTCCGCCAGATTGTGGTTATCCGGGGCGACAGCCCCATGCCGCCCCGGGACCTGCTGCAGCTGCGCCTGCCCAAGGACGCCAGCGCCACCCCGGCACCTGGTGCCCCGGAATTCAATGCCCCCGAGTTCAAAGGCCCCGAACGTGGTCCCGAAACCACACAGATTGGCTGATTCCCGCCAAGACCGCCTGGGATCGACCCCGGACGCTGGAATACCGGTCAGCCGACTGCCCGAACGAGGGAGGGTGGTGTGCCAGGGGCACATCGAATCGGTCACCTACATGCCCGCAGACCAGAACGCGGCCTTCACTGCCATCGTCTCGGACCCCGACATTCGCGAGTCCGGTGCCAAGCGGGCCCAGGGAAAGGGCGGCCGCCTTCGCGTGGTCTGGCTGGGGCGGCGCAGGGTGCCGGGCATCGCCGCCGGAACCGAAGTACGCCTCGAGGGCATGCTGTCCCAAAGCCACGGCCTGCCCACCATGTTCAATCCACGCTACGAAATACTTTCCCGCCAGGAGAACGAATGACCTCGCCCCAGCAGCCCGAGCCGTCCGAACAGCCCGAGCCGTCCGCAGTGCAGGGATTTGCGGAGGGCTATGCAGCCAAGGCCGGCCTGCACCGCACTCATGACGGCCGGATCGATGTCCTGAAGAGCGCCGGCGGAATCCAGGGCATCGCCGAGAGCATCGTGCCAGGCATGGTCTTCCTGATCGCCTTTACTATCAGCAGGGACCTGACGCCGTCGCTGGTGGCGGCGCTGGCCTCTGCCGCGGTCTTTACGGTGGTCCGCCTCGTCCAGCGGCGTCCGCTGACCCAGGCCCTCGCCGGTGTGGTGGGGGTGGGCATCTCGGCCTGGCTCGCCAACAGCACGGGCAAGGCCGAGGATTTCTACCTCCCGGGCTTCTTCACCAACACCGCTTACATCCTCGCCATGGTGATTTCCATCGCGATCAAGTGGCCGGTGGCCGGCCTGCTGTTCGGGATCATCCGCACCGAAGGCCTGGACTGGCGCAAAGACCCCGCGCGACTCAAGGCGTACCGCCTCGGCACGTGGATCATCGTGGCGGTCCTGGTACTTCGGCTGGTGGTCCAGGTTCCCCTGTACCTGATGGGCGCGGACGGACTGGCCGCCTTGGCCACGACCCGCCTGATCATGGGTGCGCCGCTCTATATCCTGGGCGTCTGGATCGCATGGCTGGTCACCCGGCCGGTACCGGCCGACGCCGATGCGCGGACGTCGGATCAGCCGTCGAAGCCGTCGTCCTCCGGCGCCTGAGTTTCGGCAGGCTGCACGCCTTCGGGCTCATGGGAGGCCGCCGCCGGCTCGTCTGCTGATTCGGTCGACAGCAGGGCACGCAAGTGGTCCTCTGCCGCGATGGTGGTGACAAAAAACAGTTCGTCCCCACCATCAATGACGTCGTCACGGCTGGGAGTGATGGGCGCGTGGTCCCGGAGAATTGCCACCAGTGTGGCGTCCTCGGGCCACTGGATGTCGCCTACCGTCAAGCCAATGACGTGGGAATCGTGCGGGACCGTGAACTCCACCAGTGAAGCGACGCCGGTCTGCAGCGTCAGGAGCCGGACCAGGTCGCCGATCTCCACCGCTTCCTCCACAAGGGCCGTCATCAGTTGGGGGGTGTTGACGGCGACGTCGACGCCCCAGGAGTCGTTGAACATCCAGTCGTTCTTGGGGTTGTTGACCCGGCCCACTGTGCGGCCCACCCCGAATTCGGTCTTGGCCAGGAGTGAGACCACAAGGTTCACCTTGTCATCGCCAGTGGCTGAAACAACGACGTCGGCATCCTCCACTTTCGCTCCCTGCAGGGTGCTGAGCTCGCAGGCGTCGCCCACCAGCCAGTGGGCGCCGCGCAGCCCGCTGCGCCCGATGACCTCAGGTTTGAGGTCGATCAGCAGGATTTCGTGCTTGTGGGCCAGCAGTTCCCGGGCGATCGAAGACCCGACGCTGCCGGCACCGACGATAACAACTTTCACTACAACTCCTTCGCAGGTGCTTTGGCCAGGATCTGGGCGACCTGGGAACTGCGGTCCACCGGCAGCATGGCATGGACGGTGTCGCCGTCCTGGTAGGAAGTCCCGGTTTCGGGAAGCATGCCCTCGCCGAACCTGGTGAGGTACGCCACCCGGATTTCGGCAGCCCTTTCGACCTCGCTGATCCGGTGGCCGATCCAGCCGGCGTCCAGGTCCACTTCGGCGAGGACCAGCCGGCCGGACGGTTCGCGGAAATCGCCGGCGAGGTGCTGCTCGGGCAGGATGCGGCGCAATACCTGGTCTGCGCTCCAGCGGACGGCCGCAACGGTGGGGATGCCGAGCCGCTGGTAGATTTCGGCGCGGCCGGGGTCGTAAATCCTGGCCACAACGTGGGGGACATGGAACGTTTCGCGCGCCACGCGGGTGGCCAGGATATTGGAGTTATCGCCGCTGGAAACGGCGGCGAAGGCGTAAGCCTCGGCCACGCCGGCCTGCTGGAGGGTGTCCCGGTCGAAGCCCACCCCGGTGACTTTCCGGCCTGTAAAGCCCTGCCGAAGCCGGCGGAACGCGCGGTCGTCCTGGTCGATGATGGCGACGGAATGACCGGCGTCCTCCAGCGTATGCGCCAGAGTGGCCCCTACCCGGCCACATCCCATGATCACGAAATGCGCCACCGTGTCTCCTCAACTTCCGTAGCCTGTTCCTGCTGCTAGAACTCTACCGGCACGGCGCTGGCTCCAGCCGCCCGGACGCCGTCATGACATGGGCGGGGAATCAGACTAGCTTTGTGGAGTGCTGACAATATTGAATGCCGTGAAACGGGTGCTGGTGGGCAGGCCCTTCAGGAATGACAGGCTCGCCCATACGCTGCTCCCCAAACGGATAGCACTTCCGGTCTTCGCCTCCGACGCGCTGTCGTCCGTGGCCTACGCGCCCGATGAAATCCTGCTCACCCTGGCCCTGGCCGGCGTTAGTGCAGTGGCCTTTTCGCCGTGGGTGGGCCTGGCCGTCATGGTTGTCCTCCTCACGGTGGTGGCGTCGTACCGGCAGAACGTGCACGCTTACCCTTCAGGCGGCGGAGACTACGAGATCGCCAACGAGAACCTGGGCAAGTTTTCCGGGCTGACGGTGGCCTCGGCGCTCCTGGTGGACTACGTCCTGACGGTGGCCGTCTCAATGTCTTCGGCGGCCACCTACCTCACCACGGCAGTGCCGTCCCTTCACGGGCAACAAGCCCTGTTCGCCACCATCGGCGTCGTGATCCTTGCCCTGGTCAACCTCCGCGGCATCAAGGAGGCCGGCAGTGTTTTTGCCGTCCCCACCTACATTTTTATGGCGGCGATCCTCGGCATGACAGCGGTGGGCGTCTTCCAGGCCGCGACAGGCCAGCTGGGCGAAGCACCGTCGGCGGCCTTCGAGATTGTGCCGGCTCCCGGTTTCGACGAAGGGCTGGTGGGCCTGGCCGGCGCCTTCCTGCTGCTGCGGGCCTTCTCCTCCGGCGCCGCCGCGCTGACCGGCATTGAGGCCATCAGCAACGGTGTGCCGAACTTCCAGAAACCGAAGAGCAAAAACGCGGCCACCACGCTGTTGCTGCTCGGCGTCATCGCCTCGTCCATGCTGGCCGGCATCATCTTTCTGGCCAACGCCACGAAGGTGCACATCGTGCTGGATCCGGCGACGGAATTCCTGATGAACGGCCTGCCGCTGCCGGAGGATTACATCCAGAGTCCGGCCATCAGCCAGATCGCCCAGACCATCTTCGGCCCGGGATCAATCCTGTTCTTCATCGTGGTCGCCGCCACCGGAGTGATCCTGGTGTTCGCCTCGAACACCGCGTTCAACGGGTTCCCGGTACTTGGCTCCATCCTCGCCCAGGACGGCTACCTGCCGCGCCAGCTGCGGACCAGGGGAGACCGCTTGGCATTCAGCAACGGTGTCCTTGCCCTGGCCGCCGGAGCGCTGGTGCTGATCCTCGCGTTCAACGCCGACGTCACCAAACTGATCCAGCTCTACATCGTGGGCGTCTTTATCTCCTTCACCCTCAGCCAGCTGGGCATGATCCGGCACTGGGGGAGGCACCTTAAGCTCGCCAAGGACAAAACCGCCCGACGCCGAATGGTTAAGTCCCGCACCATCAACACCATTGGGTTCGGCATGACGGCCCTCGTGCTGGTGATCGTCCTGATCACCAAGTTCCAGCAAGGGGCGTGGATTGCGCTGCTGGCCATGCTGGTGCTGTTCCTCATCATGTGGAGCATCCGGGCGCACTATGACAACGTCGCCAAGGAGCTGGCCGTGGATGAGGACTCCTCGCCGCGGGCCCTGCCAACCAGGGTGCACGCTGTACTGTTGGTGTCCCATGTGCGCAAGCCTGTGCTGCGCGCCCTGGCTTACGCACGGGCCTCGCGGCCGTCGCGCCTGGACGCCATCACGGTGGACATCAACGCTGAGGAGACCGCGCACACGGTTGCCGACTGGGAAAGGCTGGAGATCCCCGTGCCGCTGACCGTGCTTGCCAGCCCCTACCGCGAAACCATTACACCCATCATGGAATACGTAAAGAACATGCGCCGTGATTCCCCCCGCGACCTGATTGTGGTCTACATCCCCGAATACGTTGTCGGAAAATGGTGGGAACAGCTGGTTCACAACCAGACAGCATTGCGCATCAAAACCCGGCTGCACTTCGAACCTGGCGTGATGGTGGCCAGCGTTCCGTGGCAGCTCAAATCGTCCGAAGAAGCCAAAAACATGCAGGATATCCGATGAACCCCCAGACCCAGACCCCCTCCGCAGCTGCCACGGCAGCCCCCACCGAGCTGGTGCTCGACGTCGGTCCGGTGGCCCACGGCGGTCATTGCGTGGCCCGCCACGAGGGCAGGGTGATCTTCGTCCGGCACGGCATCCCCGGCGAAAAAGTACGCGCCCGCCTCACAGACGCGGGGGAGTCGGCCAAGTTCTGGCGCGCCGACGTTGTTGAGGTGCTGGAGGCCTCCCCGGACCGGGTGGAGCACTTCTGGCGACCGGCGGACTCCCTCCGCGCCTGGGCCCACGGGCATCCGCCGGTGGGCGGCGCCGAATTCGGCCACGTCTCACTGACCCGCCAGCGTGCGCTCAAGTCGGCGGTACTGGCCGAACAGCTTCAGCGGCTCGCCGCCGTCGAACGCCTGCCCGACGGGCTGGACCTCGGAAACGTAGTTGAAGCCGTGAACGCGGGCGGGGCGGATTCCGGCCAGGAGACGGCGCCAACGTCCGACGCCGGCACTGGCCTGGGGTGGCGGACGCGCGCCAGCTTCTCGGTGACCCCGGGCGGCAAACTTGGCATGCACGCGCACAGGTCCGACCACATCATTGCTGTCCGGGAGATGCCGCTCGCATCGGAGGGCATCAACCGGCTGCGCTTATGGGACCTCGACCTGACAGGCATCGAACGCGTGGAGGTGGCGGCGCCGTCGAACGGTTCACGCCCCTTGGTGCTGCTGGCTCCTGCTCCCGGCACCAAGCCCAAACGGCTCAGCGCCATCGCGGCCCAGCTTCCGGATGACGTTTCGGTGGCCACTTTCGACCCCCTGACAGGGGAAGTTGCGCAGCTTCGGGGCCGGACCTGGGTCCAGGAGACCGCAGCCGGCCACGACTACCGGGTCACCGGCGCAGGTTTCTGGCAGATCCACCGCGACGCGCCCGGGACGCTTGTGGGGGCCGTCACAGAATTCCTCCATACCGGTGGATTCCTGGAACCGGGTTCCGTAGTGGCTGACCTCTACGCCGGCGCCGGGCTGTTCACGGCCCCGCTGGCTGACGCGGTGGGGGAGACCGGCTCCGTTCTCTCGGTCGAAGGTGCACCGGGAACCAGCCGGGACGCCCGGAAGAACCTTCACGGTGCGCCGCAGGTGGAGATCGAACACGGACGCGTGGAACGTGTCCTCCGCCAAAAGCCGCGGAATTTCGACGCTATCTTGCTGGATCCTCCCCGGGCCGGCGCCGGGAAGCCCGTGGTCAGCCAACTGGTCGCTGCCGGCCCCCGCGCTATCGCCTACGTATCCTGTGATCCGGCATCGTTTGCCCGGGACGTGGGGTACTTCCAGCAGGCAGGGTGGTCCCTGGCCGGCCTGCGGGCCTTCGATCTCTATCCGCACACCCACCACCTGGAGACGGTGGCGTTGCTGACGCCGGGTCCGTGATGCTACTAGGATGGCGGTAGTAATCCCACGTCGCGCCCCGTATTCACCGCTGACCTCCTGCAGTTTTTGTGGCCAGCACTAATTAGGCCTGCCTAACTAGAAAGCGGTCTACCGCGCGACAAAGATGAAACTGTTGCGAGAGGAGTCCTGCGATGAGCACTGTGGACAGCTTCGGTTCAAAAGGCAAACTTAATGTAGCCGGAACCGAATACGAAATTTTCCGGTTGAACTCCGTTGAAGGTGCAGAAAACCTTCCGTTCAGCCTCAAGGTATTGCTTGAAAACCTGTTGAGGACCGAGGACGGCGCGAACATCACGGCCGATCACGTGCGAGCCTTGGCTGGCTGGGATCCTAATGCCCAGCCCGATACAGAAATCCAGTTCACGCCTGCCCGCGTGATCATGCAGGACTTCACCGGCGTCCCCTGCGTGGTGGACCTGGCGACAATGCGTGAAGCGGTCAAGGAACTCGGCGGCGACCCCAAGCGGGTCAACCCCCTCGCTCCGGCGGAAATGGTCATTGACCACTCCGTGCAGATCGACGTCTTCGGTAACTCCGGCGCGCTGGAGCGCAACATGGAGATCGAATACCAGCGCAACGGCGAGCGTTACCAGTTCCTGCGTTGGGGCCAGACCGCATTCGATGACTTCAAGGTTGTTCCCCCGGGAACCGGCATTGTGCACCAGGTCAACATCGAGTACCTGGCGCGCACCGTCATGACCCGCGAAATCGACGGCGTTCTCCGGGCCTACCCGGACACCTGCGTCGGCACCGACTCGCACACCACCATGGTCAACGGACTGGGTGTCCTGGGCTGGGGCGTTGGCGGCATCGAAGCCGAAGCGGCCATGCTGGGACAGCCTGTCTCGATGCTCATCCCGCGTGTTGTGGGCTTCAAGCTGACCGGGTCCATTCCGGCTGGCGCCACCGCCACGGACGTGGTGCTGACCATCACCGAGCAGCTGCGCAAGCACGGTGTTGTGGGCAAGTTCGTCGAATTCTACGGCGAAGGTGTCGCGGCCGTGCCGCTGGCCAACCGCGCCACCATCGGCAACATGAGCCCGGAATTCGGCTCCACCGCCGCAATGTTCCCCATCGATGACGTCACATTGGACTACCTGCGCCTCACCGGCCGCTCGGACGAAAATGTGGCGCTCGTGGAGTCCTACGCCAAGGAGCAGGGCCTCTGGCACGATGCTTCCCGCGAGATCAAGTTCTCCGAGTACCTCGAGCTGGACCTGTCCACGGTTGTTCCCTCCATCTCCGGCCCCAAGCGTCCCCAGGACCGCATTGAGCTGACGGATGCCAAGGAACAGTTCCGCAAGGACATCCATAACTACGTCGCCATCGAAGACGGCAGCGTGGACGAGTCCCTGGACGAGTCCTTCCCCGCATCGGACGCCCCGTCGTTCACGCACCCCGACTCGCACACCACCGAGACCAGCCGTGTTGTGTCCGCAGCGAACGGCGCCCACGGGCGTCCGTCCAACCCGGTGCACATCAAGACTGAAGACGGCCGCGAGTTCGAGCTGGACCACGGAGCGGTATCCATCGCCTCGATCACGTCCTGCACCAACACGTCCAACCCCTCGGTGATGCTGGCCGCAGCCCTGCTGGCCCGCAACGCCGTCGACAAGGGCCTTACCTCGAAGCCGTGGGTCAAGACCTCCGTGGCCCCCGGGTCCAAGGTTGTCACCGACTACTACAACAAGTCTGGCCTGACCCCGTACCTTGAGAAGCTTGGCTTCTACATCGTGGGTTACGGCTGCGCCACCTGCATCGGTAACTCCGGACCGCTGGACGCCGAAATCTCCGAGGCCATCCAGGCCAACGACCTTTCCGTCACCGCGGTGCTTTCCGGTAACCGCAACTTCGAAGGCCGGATCAACCCGGACGTGAAGATGAACTACCTGGCGTCCCCGCCGCTGGTCATCGCGTACGCCCTGGCCGGTTCCATGGACTTCGACTTCGACACCGATTCCCTGGGCAAGGACGAAGCAGGCAACGACGTCTTCCTGAAGGACATCTGGCCCAACCCGGTTGAGGTCCAGCAGGTCATCGATTCCTCGATCGACAAGGACATGTTCGCCCGCGGCTACGAAGGCGTCTTTGACGGCGACGAGCGCTGGAAGGCGCTCGACACACCGGCCGGCGATACCTTCGCCTGGGATCCGAACTCCACCTACGTCCGGAAGCCCCCGTACTTCGATGGCATCAAGGCGCAGCCGGAACCCGTCCAGGACATCTCCGGCGCACGCGTGCTGCTGAAGCTGGGCGATTCGGTCACCACCGACCACATCTCCCCGGCCGGTTCCTTCAAGTCGGACACCCCCGCCGGCCAGTACCTGCTGGCCAACGGCGTGGAGCGCAAGGACTTCAACTCCTATGGCTCACGCCGTGGCAACCACGAAGTCATGATCCGCGGCACCTTCGCGAACATCCGCATCAAGAACCAGATCCTGGACGGCGTCGAAGGTGGCTTCACCCGCGACTTCACCCAGGCTGACGGCCCGCAGGCATATGTCTACGACGCCGCGCAGAACTACCAGGCAGCCGGCACCCCGCTGGTGGTCCTGGCGGGCAAGGAATACGGTTCCGGATCCTCGCGTGACTGGGCAGCGAAGGGCACCGCTCTGCTGGGCGTCAAGGCCGTCGTCGCCGAGAGCTACGAACGTATCCACCGCTCCAACCTGATCGGCATGGGCGTCCTTCCCCTGCAGTTCCCGGCTGGAGAATCCGCAGCCACCCTGGGCCTGACTGGTACGGAAACCTTCGCGGTTGAGGGCGTCATTGCCCTGAACGAAGGCACCACGCCCAAGACGCTCAAGGTCACCGCCACAGCAGAAGACGGCTCCGCCAAGTCCTTCGATGCAGTGCTCCGCATCGATACTCCGGGCGAAGCCGACTACTACCGCAACGGCGGCATCCTGCAGTACGTCCTGCGCCAGATCTCCGCCAACTAGCCGGAATCTGAACCCACGCAGCACTCCTTCGAAGCCCCGGCCGGTCACCGACCAGCCGGGGCTTCGGCTTTGCATTTCCGCGAGGCGTTAGAGTTAACAGGCACGTCTACCACCCGAAGGAGGGGTCATTGGGAATCTTGGACACCATCCGGAATCCGCAGGACCTGAACCAGCTGTCTCACGAGCAGCTCGAAGAGTTGGCCGCTGAGGTCAGGAGTTTCCTGATCACCAACGTCTCCCAGACAGGTGGACACCTGGGGCCCAACCTCGGCGTTGTGGAACTGACCCTTGCCGTGCACCGCATCTTCGACTCGCCCCGGGACAGCATCGTGTTCGACACGGGCCACCAGTCCTACGTGCACAAGCTCCTCACCGGCCGCCAGGACTTCAGTACCCTTCGCCAGCAGGGCGGCATGTCCGGCTACCCGTCCCGCGCCGAGTCCGAGCATGACATTGTTGAAAGCTCCCACGCATCCTCCTCCCTCTCCTGGGCGGACGGCATCTCCCGGGCACGGCAGCTGACCGGGGAGGGCGACCGCTACACCGTCGCGGTTGTGGGCGACGGCGCCCTGACCGGCGGCATGGCCTGGGAAGCCATCAACAACATTGCGGCAGACAAGCGCCGCCGCGTGGTGATCGTCGTCAACGACAACGGTCGCTCCTATGCCCCCACGGTGGGCGGCTTCGCGGACTACCTCGCCTCGTTGCGTCCCACGATCGACTCGTTCCGCGCAGCCCCTGCCTATGAGGGCACTCTGGACTGGTGGAAGAAGAAGCTCCAGAACAGCGGCCCCGTAGGCCAGTTCACTTACAAGAGCCTGCACGCCATGAAAAAGGGCATCAAGGACTGGTGGGCGCCGCAGGGCATGTTCGAAGACCTCGGCATGAAGTACATCGGCCCGGTCGACGGCCACAACCTGCAGGCCATGGAGCACGCCCTATCCACGGCCAGGAACTACGCCGGCCCGGTGATTGTCCACGCCATGACCGAAAAAGGGCACGGCTACGCCCCGGCCCGGGCCCATGAAGCGGACCAGTTCCACGCCGTCGGTATTATCGATCCGGAAACTGGCGAACCGACGGGACATTCCGGGGCACAGTCCTGGACATCTGTTTTTGCCGACGAGATCGCGAAGATCGCCGATGAACGCCCCGACATTGTGGGCATCACCGGCGCCATGCTTATTCCCGTGGGCCTGCACAAGTTTGCGGCCAAGCACCCGGACCGGGTGATCGACGTCGGCATCGCCGAGCAGCATGCGCTGACGTCCGCCGCCGGCATGGCTTTCGGCGGGCTCCACCCTGTGGTGGCCGTATATGCCACGTTCCTGAACCGCGCCTTTGACCAGCTCCTGATGGACGTGGCACTGCACAAAGCCGGCGTCACCATCGTCCTGGACCGCGCCGGTGTCACCGGCCCGGACGGGGCCAGCCATCACGGCATGTGGGACATGGCCATGGTCCAGATCGTGCCCGGACTCCACCTGGCCGCGCCCCGCGACGCCTCCCGGCTGCGGGAAGAACTCCGCGAAGCCGTGGCTATCAGTGACGCCCCCACCGTGGTCCGCTTCTCCAAGGGCACCGTGGGCGCCGAAGTGGAAGCCATCGAACGGCTGGGCGACGGTGTTGACGTGCTGGCCCGCCGCCCCGCCGGGTCCACCGAAAACGATGTCCTGATCGTCAGCGTCGGAGCCATGTCCGAGCTCGCCCTCGACGTCTCCAACCGACTTGGTGCCCAAGGCATCAGCACCACCGTGGTGGACCCGCGCTGGGTGCTGCCCGTGCGCCGCTCCATCATCGCGCTGGCCTCCCACCACCGGCTGGTCATCTGCATCGAGGACGGCGTCAGGGCAGGCGGCGTCGGATCGCGAATCCGCCAGGAAATGCGCGCAGCCGGCGTTGACACCGCGCTGAACGAGGTTGGGCTCCCTGCGGAGTTCCTGGACCACGGCACGCGGAGCCAGGTGCTGGAGCGCGTCGGGCTGACGGCCCAGCAGATCACGCACGACGTCGTCGCTCAGGTTTTGGGCACAAAGGTTCCCTTCGCGCGCCCACTGCCGGGCCAGGAGCACCCCACCACCGGCAGCCTGCCCATCCTGTGAGGGAAGAAGACGCACTGAAGTATCCGGCCGCCGTCGGGGATTCACACCCGGCGAGGCACACCAGCACCACCCGAGTCCCCGCGGGACTGCAGCCCGGCCAGCTGGTGGTGGCCCGGAACCGGAAATGGAACGGAAAAGCCCACTGGGTGGTCCCGGGGCGCTACCTCGGCGAAGACCGGCACGGCTGGTGGATCTTCCAGGGAACCAACGAATTCTGTTCGCGCCCGGGTGCTGCCTTCTACACAGCGTCCGACGCCGTGCTCCTGGTACCGCGGTCCGGAGACTGGGTTGCCACGTTCTATGACGACGCCCATCCCAGCGGGGTCAGGGTCTATGTTGACCTCGCCGTCGCCCACGAGTGGACGGACATCCGGCCCGCGGTCACCGAGTTCCACGTGATCGACATGGACCTGGACGTGATCCGCATGGCCGGCCGGGGCGTCTTTATCGATGACCAGGACGAGTTCGCCGATCACCGCATCGCCATGAATTACCCGGACCGGCTGGTGGATGACATCCAGGCCGCCGCGGATGAGCTATATCAGGCCGTCAAGGCACAGCACGCACCATTCGACGGAACAGACGTTGAATGGTTCACGAAGGGACGGTCATGAGCGGAATCATCAGGGTCTACAAACGGGACGACGAAGGAACACTGCACTTCCGTGAAGGCTGGTTCGACGAGGACTACAGCCAGTTTGTGATGAACTACGGCGTGGTTGGGCACCAGAGCAAGACCGAAGAGACCGATGTGGCTGATGCCGCTGCGGTGGAAGGCCTCATGGATGCCTTTGCCGTGCAGTGCGCAGCGGACGGCTTCGCCGAAATCCCCGACGAGGACCAGTTCTGGGTGGTGGCTCAGTTCGCCCTGAAAACCAAGGAGGGTACCGACCGTGACCGCTACCTTGAGGAAAAGGCGAAAGACGCCCTCATCAGCCACCTGGCCTGGCGCGGCCTGGGAACCGTGGAACGCTCAGAGTTCAGCGATTACAAGCTGAATATCTTCTGCCTCTGCCCCGATGTTAACAAGGCCGTCAGCGCCATCAAGGTTTGCAGCCGCGGCGAAGACCTCGACTTTACCAAGCTGAGCATCGGGGCAGCCTCGTACGGCGAACCGGACAACTTCAAACTCAAGCACTCCGCGAAGCCTGCCAACACCTTCAGCCTGTAGAGGGGAAAACATGCCTGACTACCGACGCCTGGGAAACTCCGGGCTGACCGTCTCCGTGGTGGGACTCGGTTGCAACAACCTGGGCCGCGCCAATACGGTGACCGAATCGCAGGCCGGGACCGACGCCGTCGTCCATGCCGCGCTTGACGCCGGCGTGACGCTTTTCGACGTCGCAGACAACTACGGGCGCGAGCCCGGACTCAGCGAGACGATGCTGGGCAAGGCACTGGCCGGCAAGCGGGATGATGTTCTGGTGGCCACCAAGTTCGGCATGGACGTCCGGGGTGCCAACGGGAACGACTTTGGGGCCCGGGGGTCCCGGCGCTACATCGTCCGGGCGGTGGAGGCCTCGCTGCGGCGGCTGGGCACGGACTGGATCGACCTTTACCAGTTCCACACCCCCGACCCACTGACTCCCATCGAGGAGACGCTGAGCGCCCTCGATGACCTGGTCACCGGCGGCAAGGTCCGTTACATCGGCCACTCCAACCGCGCCGGCTGGCAGATTGCAGAGGCCGAATTTGTGGCCAGGGCCGCCGGCGGCACACGGTTCATCTCCACCCAGAACCACTACAACCTCCTGGACCGTCGAGCCGAGCAGGAGGTCACGCCCGCGGCAGAAGCGTACGGCCTGGGTGTCCTGCCGTACTTCCCGCTGGCCAACGGCCTGCTGACGGGCAAATATTCGCCGGGCTCGGCTCCGGCCGGCTCGAGGTTGAGCCATACACGCACCAACATGGTGCACGACGCCGACTGGGACCAGCTCCAGCGTTTCAGTTCCTTCGCGGCAGTTCGCGACCTGACCGAGATCCAGGTGGCCTTCTCCTGGCTCGCGGCCCAGCCTGCCGTCAGCAGCGTGATCGCCGGAGCCACCAGGCCGGAGCAGATCCGCGAAAATGCGGCCGCTGTCGCCTGGGTGCCGTCACCGGCGGAGCTCGCGGAACTGGATGCGATCTTCCCGAAGGTCCCCCAAGTCGCTCTCTTTTAGGACACCCCGCAGATGACCAGGCTGCTGCTGGACGTGGATACCGGGATCGACGACGCCCTGGCGCTGGCCTATCTGGCGTCCTTACCGGACGTGGAGTTCGTGGCCGTGACGGCGTCCCCGGGAAACGTGGATGCCCACCAGGTGGCAAGCAACACCCTCGCGCTGCTGGAGCTGTGCGGCAGGCCCAACGTGGAGGTGGCCGTCGGCGCCCTGAACCCACTGGGCATCCCGCTGGTGACAACGCCGGAAACCCACGGCCCGCAGGGACTGGGACACGCAGTCCTGCCCCCGCCGGCGGGCACGGTGTCTCCACGGCACGCCGCCGACGTCTGGGTAGAGGCCGCCCGCGCCCATCCGGGAGAGCTGACAGCCTTGATCACCGCGCCGCTGACCAATTTCGCCCTCGCCATCCGGCGCGAACCCCGGCTGCCCGAACTGCTGGGACGTGTGGTGATCATGGGAGGAAGCTTCTACCACCAGGGGAACACCACACCCACGGCAGAGTGGAACACGCACGTTGATCCGCATGCGGCCAAGGAGGTCTATGCCGCCTACCGGGGCCTGCCGGCAGACCGGCTGCCCATCGTCTGCTCCCTGGACACCACGGAGCGGATGGAGATGCGGCCGGAGCATGTGCGGCGGCTGGCCGCGGCGGCTGGCTGCGCCGTGGAGGAACTTGTGCTGCCGGAACAGGCCGAAGGGCTCAGGAGCAGGTCCGAGAACACCCTGGTGCGGCACCTGTCCGATGCGCTGCGCTTCTACTTCGAATTCCACCGGAACTATGACCAGGGCTACCTGGCGCACGTCCACGACTATTTCGCCGCCGGCGTGGCAGCCGGCACCCTGGAATACAGCACCCGGCCTGCCACGGTGGACGTGGAGGTTGAGTCGGCCATGCTGATGGGGACCACCGTGGCGGACTACCGGAACCTGTGGAACCGGCCGCACAATGCCCGGATCGTCTCCGACAACAACCCGGCGCAGGCTTTCGACGAACTGGTGGGTTCCCTTGGGCGCCTAGCCCGCAGGGTCGGCTGAAGACCAGCCCTACAGTGGCGCGTCTTCGGGTACCTCAACGTCCAAGGCAAGCAGGGCGTTCTCCACCACTTCCGTCAGGGCCGGGTGGATCCAGTACGGGCCCCGTGCGAGCTGGTGGACAGATACGTCAGTGGCCATCGCCTGGACCAGCGGCTGGATCAGGAGCGAGGCCTCGTGGCCCATGATGTGCGCGCCGAGCAGCCGGCCGGTGGAACGTTCCGCCACCAGCTTGACCACACCTTCTTCGTCCTCCATGGCCCAGCCGTACGCGGTGGAGCCGTAATCCTGGACTGCGGTGACAATGTCCGACCCTGCTGCGGCCTGCTCCCGGGCATCATCCTCAGTCAGGCCCACGGAGGCCACCTGCGGATTGCTGAACACGGCAAACGGCACCGCGGTGTAGTCGATGGTCCGGAGCCGGTCCGGGTGTTCCAGGTTGTGCGCCACTACCCGGGCCTCCCGGTTGGCGACGTGCTTGAGCTGGTAGCTGTTGGCGATGTCGCCCAAAGCATAAACACCGTCAACGGGCGTGCCGCCGGCGAGGACCCTAAGGCTCGCGTCCACGGACAGTGTATGGTCCTCGTCCACGTCAAAGCCGGCGGCGTCCACACCCAGCCGGTCCGTATTCGGCACCCGCCCGGTGGCCATCAGGACGATGTCCGCTGCGACCCGCAGCCATTTGCCGTCGTTGTCCGCAAAAAATGCGGTGACGCTGCCGTCGCCGTTGTCCTCCACCGCCTGGAGCGAGTAGCCAAGCTTGAGCTTCCAGCGGCCGGCCGCGGCCGCGGCGAAGCGTTCGGCGATCTCGGCGTCGTTCCCGCGCAGCAGCCGCTGCGAACGGTTCACCTGGGTCACCTCGGCCCCGAAACCGTGGAATACGGCAGCGAACTCGGCGGCGATGTACCCGCCGCCAACCACCACCACCCGTTCGGGCGGACCATCGATGCGCATCACGGTGTCCGAGGTGTGCACCTGTGGAAGGCCAATGCCGGGCACATCGGGGAGCACAGCCCGGGAGCCCGCGGCCACCACTACCCGGTCCGCGGTGAGCTCCACGCCGGAATCAGTGATGAGCGTCCGGGGACCGGTGAACCGGATGTGCTCCTGGTACAGGTCCACATGGGCGAGTTCATCGGCCCGGTACCGCCGGCCGGACTCGGAAATCGCGTCGATCCGGCTAAAGATCCGGTCTTGCAGTTCATTCCAGTGGACCTTGTCCAGGCTCAGGTCCACACCCAGACGGGCGGCTTCCTTGGGCGCGGCGGCCAAGGAGGCCGGGTAGACAAACATCTTCGTGGGGATGCAGCCGACGTTCAGGCAGGTGCCGCCGAACACGCCGCCGTCGATCATGGCCACCTTCCTGTCGTCCCAGAACGGGGTGATCAGCGAATTGCCGGATCCGGATCCGATGATGGCAAGGTCGTAGTGGGGCATTTGTGCCTTTCGGAAGCTCAGGCGGGCGGGCAGCGGCTTGCGCGCCCACTCCCCATCGTACGGCCGGGTTAGGGCGCGGGTGGCTCCTTGCAGTTGGTCTTCCCCATAGTCCAATCCGGTGGGACGATGTCCTCTGAGCGACAAACACGAAGAAGACCTGCGGGACGGGAGGGCCGCATCAGCACGCGCATGCGGCAGCGCCAGCCACCCAGCTGATGCGAACTGTCGGGCTGCGGCGGCGGGCAGCGGAGGAGTAGCTGGAACACCACCTCAAGGAAGCACGCCACAAAGGTGAACGCGACACCACCCGCCGGGAAGGGGCGACGGGAGACGGACGGTAGACTGATGCCGGACCCGGGCCGGCGCAGACGCCCCCGGCTGCCGCCGAGGTGACATAGGCGGCGTTCCGCACCGCCCGGGCCATCCGGGCGCCACAGCCCGCATCCCCAGAAGGAACGCCATGTCATCGCTCACGCTGCCGCCGCAAACGCCGGCCACCGCCCGCAACCGCCGACTGCTGGAAATCCTTGGAGCGGTGGCCATAGCCGGCACGTACATCTACCTGGTCCTGAACCAGCCCGCGGACATCACCGGTGGCCCGGGCAGCGCCTCGGCCCTGATCGCCCTGTCCGGCTTCCTCGTGGGCGCCGTGCTGCTGATCATCGGCGTTCTGCCCACGCTGCCCGTCTCCACGCTGGTGCTGATCCCGGTGGCCCTGGTGTTGAACATTGTCCTGGGACAGTTCGTCGGCAGCACGTTGGTGCCGTTCTACCTCGACGCCATCGGCACCGTCCTGATCGCCGTTCTCGCCGGTCCCGCCGCCGGGGCCGCCACTGGTGCCCTCAGCAGCATTATCTGGTCCTTTTTCAACCCGACCGTACTGCCCTTCGCCGCCGGTGCGGCCCTGATCGGCTGCCTGGCCGGCCTCGCCGCACGCTATGGCCTGTTCCGGCGCTTTTACCTGGCCCCGGTGGCGGGTTTCCTGACCGGTATCGTCGGCGGTGTGGTCTCCGCTCCCGTTGCCGCTTTCGTCTTCGGCGGCACCTCCGGCCTCGCCACCGGCGCCATTGTCAGCGCCTTCCGCTCCATGGGGGACAGCCTGCTCGCCGCCATCACCAAGCAGGCCCTGATCTCGGACCCCATGGACAAGGCCATCGTCTTTACCCTCGTCGCCGTCCTGGTCTACGCCCTCCCTCGCCGCACGCGTCTGCAATTCCCTTTTGTCCGGCAGTACCGCGTGCTGGCCGGCACAGACTCCAACCACCCCGGCAACCAGCCCACCGGCCACTCAACCGGCCAGGACGCCTGACGCACCCCTGATGCCCCTTCACCCCCTGACGTCGCTGGCGGCTGCCGGCAGCACGGCAGTGATATCGACGGCGGCTGCCAGCTGGCCGATGTCCCTCACCGTGATCGCAGCGGCCGTGGGCCTGTCGGTCGCCAGGGGAGCGGCGCGCCGGATGCTGCCGGCCGCGGCGGTCATTCTGGTTCCGTTGGTACTGTCGCTGTTGGCCCTGCACGGACTGTTCTTTCCTGAGGGCACCACCGTGCTGGCGCAGTGGGGACCGGCGCGTGTCACAGCGCAAGGCCTGCAGTTTGCGCTCGAGCGGGCGGCGCAGCTTTCCGCGGCCGTGCTTGTGCTGCTGCTGTGTTCCTTCACCGTCAGCGTTCCGGACCTGGTGGCCGCCCTGTCCACCCGCGGTGTCAACGCGCGGTTCGCGTTTGTGCTTGCCTCCACCTTGACGCTGCTGCCGGCCATCAGTTCACGGCTGGGGCGGATCAGGCAGGCCCAGGAAGCGCGTGGCCTGGTGATCAGGCCTGGAATTCCCGGGCGGGCTGCCGCGTTCCGGTGGCAGGCGGTTCCCCTGCTGTTGTCCCTCCTGGAGGAAGCAGGCACCCGCGCTGCGGCCCTGCAGGCCCGCGGTTTCGGTAGTTCCGGTCCAATCACCAGTTACCGTCAGGTGCTGGATTCTCCGGTCCAGCGGTGGGCGCGCGTGGTTCTGCTGCTCGCGGCGCTGGCGGCCATCGCCGCCCGCCTCTGGCAGCCGACGGCGGGTGCTTAGCAATGGTACAGACCCCACCGCCGGCCTTGGCTGCCGGCATCGAAAAATTCGTCTTCCCCGGCGAAACGGAACCCGTCCTGGCGGGCATAAGCCTGACCTTGGCCCCAGGATCGCTGACAGCGGTCCTGGGCGGTTCCGGCAGCGGCAAATCAACATTGGGACGCGTCCTCGCCGGCTGGTTGCTGCCCGGCGACTGCGGGACACTCACGGGTTTTTTTGAGCTCGCCGGCACGTCCGTCAGGTTCACCGGAACATCTGCCGATCCGCAGATCGATCCCGGCCGCTGGGGCCGCCAGGTGGGCCTTGTGCCGCAGGATCCGGCCGGCGCTTTGTCCACGGTCCGGGTCACGGTGGCCGAGGAGCTGGCCTTCGGCCTGGAAAACGCGGGGGTTGACCGTGCGAGTATGGTCCTCGCCGTCCAGGACACAGCAGCCCTGACCGGCCTGGCACATCTGCTGGACCGGGATCCCGCCACGCTTTCCGGCGGTCAGCTCCGCCGCCTGGCCATCGGCTGCGCGGTCATTCAGCGCCCCGCAGTTCTCGTGATGGACGAGCCCTTCGCCTCCCTCGATACGGACGGAGCCGAAGTCCTCGCTGCCCTGGTGCGGAACCTGGTCCGAGACGGCACCGCCGTCGTGATCATGAGCCAGCGTGCCGAGGCCTTCCTGCACACCGCCGATACGTGGCTGGTCCTCGCCGGCGGTACCGTAGCTGCCACTGGCACGCCGGCAGGACTTGTGGCTGCCGGGCCTCTGGAAGTGGCTGGCGTGGTCCGGCCCCGCCCGATTACAGCTCCCCGGCCGCTGAAAGGATCCGAGTATCAATCCGCTGTCGACAGTCCGCCGGCCCTGGAACTGCGCGACGTCTCGTTCACGTACCGGCGGACGCGGCGCCGAGGCTGGTTCAGGACACAGCCGGGCCCGCCGGTTGACCCTGTCCTGCACGGACTCAGCCTGACCCTCAAAGCGGGCGAGATCCTGGCAGTGGCAGGTCCCAACGGCTCCGGAAAGTCCACGCTGCTGAGGCACCTCAATGGCTTGCTCCAACCAACCGCGGGCAGCGTGCTGGTCCATGGGCGGAACATCGGCGGGCGCCCGGCGGGACAAGTGGCCCGCGACGTTGGGCTCCTCTTCCAGCAGCCCCGGGACCAGCTGTTTGAGCGCACCGTGGATCGGGAAGTACGCTTCGGACTCGCAGGCGACGGGCTCGCGGCGGACCTGGCGGTGCAGCGCGCCCTTGCCGCCGTTGGCCTGGATCACCTTGCCGGGCGGCACCCGGCGGAACTGCCGGCGTCCCAGCAGCGCCTGCTGGCCCTGGCGACGGTACTGGCCCGGGGTCCCTCAGTGCTTGCACTGGACGAGCCAACCGTTTCCCTGGATGGCCCCGGGCTGGACCGGCTGGACCGGGTGGTGCGCAGCACGACGGCGGATGGCACCGCCGTCGTGCTGGTCACCCACGACCTGGACTACGCCCGGTCTATCGCGCACCGGCTGGTGTGCCTCGAGGCCGGCCGCCTGCGGAGTCTTTGAGGGCCAGTGCCAAACGTTGGAGTTTTTGGTCAGATAATGCGGCTTTCAGGGCCCTCAGGCGGCGTTATCTGACCAAAAACTCTTCAGGCGCGGGTCAGGCTGGCTTCGGGGACACCGACGCGGCGGACGCGACTCCGGGAGCCAGGAACCGCTTGCCGCTGACCCGCTCCGAGGCGCCCACCCGGTCCAGGTACGGCGTGATGCCGCCCAGGAACATCGGCCAGCCCGCGCCGAGGATCATGCAGAGGTCGATGTCTTCAGGACCGGCCACCACACCGTCATCCAGCATCAGCCCGATCTCCTCTGCCAGGGCATCCTGGACACGGCGCAGGACGTCGTCCCCGCTGGACGGCGACGTGCCGAAGGACATCAGCGACAGGGTGGACTCCGGGATCTCCTGGGAGCCGTCGGCCGCCGGGGCCCAGAGCGATTTCACGCCGTTCCCGATCAGCTTCTGCAGGTTCGTGGACACGGCGAAGCGGTCCCCGAAGGCGGCGTGCAGGGACTCCTGGACATGCTGCGCCACTGGCAGGCCCACCATGGCACCCAGCGTGAACGGGGTCATCGGCAGGCCCATGGGCCGCAGCGAAGTGTCGGCAACGTCGGCAGGGGTTCCTTCGTCGAAGGCAGCCGTCACTTCGCCCATCAGCCGCAGCAGGATCCGGTTGACCACAAAGGCCGGCGCATCCTTGACCAGGACCGCGCTCTTCTTCAGGCCCTTGGCGAGCTCAAAAGCGGTGGCCAGCACGGCGTCGTCGGTCTTGGGCGCGCGCACGATTTCGAGCAGAGGCATCACGGCCACCGGGTTGAAGAAGTGGAAGCCCACCAGCCGTTCCGGGTGCGCGAGGTCTTCGGCCATGGCCGTGACGGACAGCGAGGACGTGTTGGTGGCGAGGATGCACTCTGGGGAGACGATCGCTTCCACCTCGGCGAAGACCTGCTTCTTGACGTTCAGCTCTTCGAAAACAGCCTCGATGACAAAGTCGGCGTCCGCGAAGGCCTCCTTGGAGACCGATCCCGTGACCAGTGCCTTCGTGCGGTTGGCTGCGTCCTGGCTGATCCGTTTTTTGCCGAGGAGCTTGTCCACCTCGGCGTGGACGTAGCCCACGCCCTTGTCCACGCGGGCCTGGTCGATGTCCGTCATCACCACGGGGACCTTGAGCTGGCGGGCGAACAACAGGGCCAGCTGGCTGGCCATAAGGCCCGCCCCCACAACGCCGACCTTGGTGACCGGCCGTGCGAGCTTCCGGTCCGGGGCACCGGCCGGGCGCTTGGAACGCTTCTGGACCAAATCCAGGAACGCGTAGACCGTGGCGCGGAACTCGTCTGTCTGCATCAGGCCGGCGAGGGTTTCGCACTCGAGTGCGGCGGATTCGGCCTGGGATATGGTCCGGTTGGCTTCGAGGATGTCCAGGACCTTGGCCGGTGCAGGGGAGGCGTTGGAGGTCTTGGCCTCCACGAATGCCCGGCCGGCGGCGACGGCTGCGGACCAGCGCACGGCAACAGCGGGATCCGCGGGGTCCACGGCGTTGGCCCGCTCCGGGACCGTCTCGCCGGTGATGACCGTGGCAGCCCAGGCGAGGGACTGCTCCAGGAAGTCTGCCGGTTCGAACAGGGCGTCGGCGATGCCCAGCTGGAAGGCCTGGGGCCCGTTGAGCATCCGGTTATTGCTGAGCGGGTTCTCGATCATCACCTTGACCGCGTTCTCGGGTCCGATCAGGCGCGGCAGGATGTAGACGCCGCCCCAGCCGGGGACCAGGCCGAGGACGGCTTCCGGCAGCGCCAGCGCACCGGCACCGGTGGAGACGGTGCGGTATGTGGACTGCAAAGCGATCTCCAGGCCGCCGCCCAGGGCAACACCGTTGATGAACGCGAAGCTGGGAACGCCCAGGTTGGCCAGGGTGGCATAAACGTCATGCCCGAGCTGCGCCATCCACAGGCCATGGTCGCGGTTCTCCAGCGACTTCACCGCGGACAGGTCGGCGCCGGCCACGAGGAAGTACGGCTTGCCGGTCACGCCCACACCTGCGATCTCGCCGCGTGCCGCACGTTCCTTCAGTCCCTCCAGGACCGTGCCCAGTTCGACCAGGGTATTGGGTCCCAGCGTGGTGGGTTTGGAGTGGTCCAGGCCGTTGTCCAGGGTTATCAGCGCGAACACCCCAGGACTCCGCTGGCCGGGGGCAGCCGGGAGCCTGATGTCCTGGACGTACGAGTGGGTCACGGTTTCGTCCGGGAAGAGCCCGGCAAGCTTGGTGAAATCGGCGGCGCTCATGCGGCGGCTCCTTCGGTGGTTGCTACTGTGATTGCTTCGGGGCCGTCTGCTGCGACGGCACCGCTGTAATCGGGGTGACGCGGGTTTTCCCAGATGACGGTGGCGCCCATGCCCAAGCCTATGCACATGGTGGTGATCCCGTACCGGACCGAGGGGTCTTCTTCGAACTGCCGGGCAAGCTGGTTCATCAGCCTGACCCCGGAGGACGCGAGGGGGTGGCCCACCGCGATGGCGCCGCCGTAGCGGTTGACGCGGGGGTCGTCGTCGGAAATTCCGAAGTGGTCCAGGAAACTCAGGACCTGCACGGCAAAGGCTTCATTGATCTCGAATAGTCCGATGTCCCCAATGCTGAGGCCGGCGTTCTTCAGTGCTTTTTCGGTGGCTGGCACAGGGCCGATGCCCATGACCTCCGGTTCGACGCCGGCGTAGGCATAGCTGACCAGCCGCATCTTGACAGGCAGGCCCAGTTCCGCGGCAGCTTCCGAGGACGCCAGGACGGCGGCCGTGGCGCCGTCGTTCAGGCCGGCAGCGTTGCCTGCCGTCACGCGGCCGTGGGCGCGGAAGGGAGTCCGCAGGGCTGCCAGGTCCTCGAGCGTGGTGCCCGGCCGGGGCGGTTCATCAACGCTGTTCACCGTCCAGCCCTGTCCCGGCTTCAGTGTAGCGACCGGCACGAGGTCAGGCTGGATCTGGCCCTGGGCGTATGCGGCTGCGAGCTTGTCCTGCGAGGCAACCGCGTAGGCGTCTGTGCGTTCCTTCGTGATGGCGGGAAAACGGTCGTGCAGGTTTTCGGCCGTGTTGCCCATGTTCAGGGCGGCAGGGTCAACCAGCCGCTCGGACATAAACCGCGGGTTCGGATCGGCGCCGGAGCCCATCGGGTGATTGCCCATGTGCTCCACACCGCCGGCGATGACGACGTCGTAGGCGCCGAAGCCGATGCCGCTCGCCGTTGTGGTCACCGCGGTCATGGCGCCGGCGCACATACGGTCAATGGCGAATCCGGGGACAGTGCGGGGGAGCCCTGCCAGGAGGGCGGCCGTGCGGCCGAGGGTCAGACCCTGATCGCCGGTCTGGGTGGTGGCGGCAACAGCGACTTCGTCGATCCGGGCCGCGGGCAGGGTGGGGTTGCGGCGCAGAAGTTCGCGGATGCACTTCACCATCAGGTCATCGGCGCGGGTTCCGGCGTAGATGCCTTTCTCACCGGCCCGGCCGAAGGGTGTGCGGACGCCGTCAACAAAAACGACGTCGCGGACAGTTCGCGGGGATCCGCTGCTTCCGTGGTGGCTCACGTTTACTCCTCATCGAGACGTTGGCGCCGTCCGGAGGCCAAAGGGCAGCACTCGGCAGGACGGCAGTGCACACTATGTTACTCGTCAGTAACATAGTGTGCAAGGCTCGGTGAGGAGGCGATTATTCGGTGGCTGCGGTTGCCTTGTTTTCCTTGGCCGGCAGCGGTTTCGGGTTGAGGAAAGCGTCAGTGATGAGCGGCGCGATAAGGCCGATCTGCCATTCGCGGGCACCGAGCGTGCGCAGTTCAGTGGCAACCGCTTGTTCGGTAATGCCCGACGGCGGACGCCACGCCACGCGGCGCAGGTAGTCCGGCGTCAGCAGGTTCTCCAGGGGAAGGTTCAGTTCGTCCGCCTTCGCTTGCAGGAGCGGGCGGGCGGTGGACAGGCGTGCGGCGGCCTCGGGGTCGCGCTCGGACCACACCCGCGGCGGGGGCGGTGCATTGGTCGGCAGGTGCAGCGGGGGGAGGTCCTCAAGATCGCGGGCAGCGGCGATGCACCGGAGCCACCGGGGTGCCTCCCGCTGAGCCGCACGGCCATGGAAGCCCTTGGTGCCAAGCAGTTGCGGAACGGTGGACGGCATGGCTTTGGCGGCGGACACCAAGGCGGAATCAGGAATCAGCCGTCCCGGTGCCACATCGCGCTTCTGTGCCAGGGAATCGCGCTCCAGCCACATTTCGCGGACCGCGGCCAGCTGGCGCCGGTCACGGATCTGGTGCAGGCCCGACGTCTTGCGCCAGGGGTCAACCCGGGGAGGGGCAACCCCGGCGGCAAGGATTGCGGCAAATTCCTGTTCCGCGTAGTCCAGCTTGCCGTCGGCCTGCAGCAGTTCGATGAGTTCTTCGCGCAGTTCGGTCAGGACTTCCACGTCCAGGGCGGCGTAGCGCAGCCAAGGCTCGGGCAGGGGCCGGGTGGACCAGTCGGCGGCCGAATGTTCCTTCGCCAGGCCAAAACCGAGCAGTTGTTCGATGACGGCAGCCAGGCCAACGCGTGGCAGCCCGGCCAGCCGCGCGGCGAGCTCCGTGTCAAAGAGCTTGTCCGGCCACATGCCCAGCTCCAGCAGGCAGGGCAGGTCCTGGCTGGCTGCATGCAGGATCCATTCCACCCCCTGGAGCGCATCGTTGATGACGGACAGGTTCTCGAACGGTTCGGGATCGATCAGCCAAGTACCGGAGCCTTCGCGCCGGATCTGCACCAGGAACGCGCGCTGGCCGTACCGGAACCCCGAGGCCCTTTCTGCATCAACCCCTGCGGGCCCTGTTCCGGCGGCGATGGCGGCCGCGCACCGCTCCAGCCCGGACTGCGTTTCGATAACCAGCGGCACGCCGTCGCGCGGTGCATCGAGGTCAATGACTACGGGGACCTGGCTATCGAAGCCTTCCACCGTGATGTGGGGAGTGGTTTCAGCAGCCGGAGCGCCGGCCGTGGTGTTTTCCGGAATATGAGGGGTCATGATGCCTTCAGTTTACCGACAAGGGGCAGTCCTAGTTCCGGCGCCGGCGAGGAAGGGCCGCGACGCCGTCGGGCAGAGGGGGGAGGCCGGCGAACGTGCAGACCATGTCTGACCACGCCTCCAGATGGGCAGTGACGTCCGAAGACGCCGGAGTCCAGGAGGCGCGCAGCTCGATATCGATCGACCCGGGCCGGCCGGAAAGCGTTCCAAAGCTCTCCGACAGGACGCGGGTGGCGGTCCCGCCGGCCGCCCGGTAGGGGGCCTTGTGATTCTCCAGTGCCTCCACCAGCCAGGTCCAGGCGACGGTCCCCAGCATTTCGTCGTTGCCCATTTCCGGCTCAAGCTGGGCCCGGATGTAGGTGACAATCCGGAATTCTCCGTCCCAGACGGCTGAGCCGTCGGGGTCGTGCAGCAGGATGAAGCGGCCAGTGGCCAGCTCGGTGTCGTCGTCGTCCTCGGTTCCGGACGCCGCCGCCAGAGCCATGGCGGCAGGTCCGTGGACGGGAGTGGTGCCGCTGCCCGGTCCGGACGCCATGACTTCTGCCCCGAGTGCCACGGCGAACGGTGCCAGGCGCGCCGGGGCGGGAATTTCAGCCAGGCGCAGCTCACCCCGGCATTGGGCCTTCCTGAGGGTTCCCAAGGCGTGGAGAAATTCCGGGGGAACCTGGGCTAGTGCGTTCACCTTCGCAGATTACGCAACAGCAGGGGGCGGGCAGCGCAGGCTCGCCGTCGGCCGGTCCATGCTATCCGGCTTCCTTGCCCGCCTGGTGGGCCGCAAGCTCCCGGCGGATGGCCGCCACAAAGGCGTCGACATCGTCCTCGCTGGTGTCGAAGGAGCACATCCAGCGAACCTCGCGGGCGGCTTCATCCCAGTCGTAGAACCGGAAGGACTCCCGCAGCCGGTCAGCTATGCCGGCCGGCAGGACGGCAAACACGCCGTTGGACTCCGTCTCCTGCGTGGGCTCCACGCCCTCGATCGTGTCCACCGCGGCGCGGAGGCGGGCGGCCATGGCGTTGGCGTGCGACGCCGAACGGAGCCACAGGTCGCCTTCCAACAGGGCGATGAACTGGGCGGACAGGAAGCGCATTTTCGAGGCAAGCTGCATGTTCATCTTGCGCAGGAATATCAGGCCGTGGGCCGCTTCGGGGTTCAGGGCCACCACCACTTCGCCGTACAGCAGCCCGTTCTTGGTGCCGCCGAAGGAGAGGATGTCCACCCCGGCGTCGCGCGTGAAAGCCCGCAGCGGCACGTTCAGGTGCGCGGCGGCGTTGGCCAGCCGCGCGCCGTCCATGTGGAGTTTCATGCCCTTGGCGTGGGCATGATCCGCGATGGCGCGGACCTCATCCGGGGTGTAGCACGTGCCAAGCTCGGTGGTCTGGGTGATGGACACTGCCAGCGGCTGTGCCCGGTGTTCATCGCCCCAGCCCCACGCCTCGCGGTCAATCAGCTCCGGCGTCAGCTTGCCGTCGGGGGTGGGGACGTGCAGGAGTTTGATCCCGCCGATCCGTTCCGGAGCGCCGTTTTCGTCCATGTTGATGTGCGCCGTCGAAGCGCACACCACAGCGCCCCAGCGCGGGAGCAGCGACTGCAGAGACAGCACATTGGCCCCCGTGCCGTTGAACACCGGGAAACATTCGATGCCGGCGCCGAAGTGTTCCTGCATCAGCCCCTGCAACCGTGCCGTGTAGTCGTCCTCGCCGTAGGACACCTGGTGACCCTCGTTGGCTGCCGCTAGGGCTGCCAGGACCTCGGGGTGCACACCGGAGTAGTTGTCCGACGCGAAACCGCGGACGGACGCGTCGTGCAGCCGGGCGGCGGGATTTTCGAGCCGGGGGGCGGCGTCTGCCGTTGTTGTCATTGCTTTGCTCACGTTCTCAGTCTAGGGAGGTCGGGTCCGGCCGGTCAGGGGTCGAGTCCGTCAGGGGATGTTGCGGTCAGGGGATCTTGCGATCAGCGGGTCAACGGGTCAGTGGGTCAGGAGCAGGCGCCGGCCGTTCAGTTCGGCTGCCGGTCGGCTGAACAGGGCGACGACGGCGGCGGCCAGGTCCTCGACGTCGGTGGCACCGGGAAAGGTCCGTTCCGGGTGCGCCTTCCGGAGTTCCGCGTCCACCAGTGCTTTCACCACCAGGATGACGGCGGCGCCGCGCAAGGCGGTGCCTTCATCCGCAGCCCCGCGGGCCAGGCCCTCCGCCATGGCCAGTGTCCAGGTCTCGGCGGCGGCCTTTGCCGCCACGTAGCTGGCCGTCGCCGCAGTGGGCTTGTCCACCGCGGTGGAGGACACCATGGCAAACCGTCCGGTTCCGGCGGCGGCCAAGTCGGCGTAGAAGGCCCGGGAGACGTTCCTGAGCGTGGTGATGGCGCCGCGCTCCAGGAAGTCCCAGTCGGCGTCGCTTTGGTCCGTGATGCCCGTAGCGCCGCGCCAGCCGCCCACGAGGTGGATGACTCCGTCCATGGTCCCGGCGGTGCCCGCCAGGGTCTTCCGGAGGGCCTGGACGTCAGCGGGATCCGCAAGATCGCAGACCAGGGGGGTGACGCCGTCGCCCGCCTTCCTCGCAGCAGCCTCGATGCGCGTGCTGTCCGAGCCGACCGTGAACACCCGGAACCGCGCCTCGTGCAACGCCCGGGCAACAGCGATCCCGGAGGGTCCGCTGCCGCCGGTAACCAGAACGTTCAGCCTGGGGGCAAGGTCCGGAACAGGAACAACGCGCGGGGCGCCGGATTCGGTCACAGCGCGGTCGCTCCGGTGATGCCGGCGGTGGATTCGATGACGGGACGCATTTTCTTCTCCAAGGCTTCGTAGAACATGGACAGCGGAAACTCGTCATCCAGCACCTGGTCCGTCAGGCCGCGGGGCGGACCCGCAACGGGGAGCGCGTCGGGGCCTTTGGCCCAGGCTGATGCGGGGTTGGGCGTGACCGTGGCGGAGATCAGCTGGTACGCGGCAAGCCAGTGGGCCATCTTTGGCCGGTCAATGGAGCGCCAGTAGAGCTCGTCGATCGAGGCGCCGAGGGCGATCACCGCGTCCGGCACCTGGTCCCAGTCGATGCGGAGCCGGCTGTCGGTCCAGTGCAGGACGTGGTTCTGGTGCAGCCAGGCGAAGAGCAGCTGCCCGCCGAGGCCGTCGTAATTGCGCACCCGGTTGCCGGTGATCGCAAAGCGGAAGATCCGGTCGAAGATGATGGCGTACTGCACCAGTTTCGCGTGCCGGCGTGCTTCCGGCCCGGCGTCGTCGTCCTGTTCGATCCGGACGGATTCCCGGAAGGCTGTGAGGTCGCAGCGCAGTTCCTCAAGGGAGTACAGGAAGTAGGGCATCCGCTGTTTGATCATAAACGGGTCAAAAGGCAGGTCGCCGCGCATGTGGGTCCGGTCATGGATCAGGTCCCACATCACAAACGTGGCCTCGGTCAGTTCCTGGTCCGCCAGGAGTTCCGCGGCGCCCGAGGGCAGGTCCAGCGAGGTGATGTCCGCGGCCGCCCGCAGTACGCGGCGGAACCGGGCGGCTTCGCGGTCCGCGAAAATGGCGCCCCAGGTGAAGGTTGGTGTTTCCCGAACGGCCACGGTTTCCGGGAACAGCACCGCCGAGTTGGTGTTGTAGCCGCGGGTGAAGTCCAGGAACCGGATGGGCACAAAGAGCTTGTTGGAATAGTCCCCGGCCTCAAGGCCGGCCACAAAATCGGGCCAGATGACCTCGATCAGCACGGCCTCCACCAGGCGGCCGCTGCTTCCGTTCTGGGTGTACATGGGGAAGATGACCACGTGCTGCAAACCATCCTGACGCTGCAGCTGGGGCTGGAACGCCAGCAGGGATGCCAGGAAGTCCGGGACGCCGAAGCCCGCCTTGGCCCACGCCTGGAAATCTGCGACGACGGCGTCGAGGTAGGCCTCATCGTGCGGGAACTGCGGTGCCAGTTCGGTGAGCGACTCCGTGATCGCGGCAACCTTAAGCGCTGCAGCTGGATGGTGGCCTGCGTCAGGTACGGAGCCGTCCTGGATCTGCAGCTCCTGCAGGGATTCGGCGGCGCTCCTGAGGCGGAGCCAGACGGGATTTTCGGCGGTGATCCTTGTTGGGGCGCCGGTCACGGTGACGGTCATGGTGCGACTGCCTTTCTCATTGCTTGGGGCATCTACGGCGAGCGTAGCAAGCAACCAGAGTCCCTAACTCAAATCGAGCCTAAGCATAAGAGACTCTCGGGCTCGAGGCGCCTCGTGGCTCCGCCAGACGTAGGCGGAGCCACGGCTGGCGGGCTCAGGAGTCCGTGGATTCTTCCCCGGCAGCGCCGCGTGGCACCAGCTTCAGGGACACCGAATTAATGCAAAAGCGCTGGTCCGTGGGCGTTCCGTAGCCCTCGCCTTCAAACACGTGGCCCAGATGCGAGTCACAGTTCCCGCACCGGACCTCCACCCGCTTCATACCGAGCGCCCGGTCATGGATGTAGCGGACGGTGCCTTTGGCGAGCGGTGCCCAGAAGGACGGCCAGCCGCAATGCGAGTCGAATTTTTCGTTGCTCCTGAAGAGCTCGGTTCCACAGGCGCGGCATTGGTAGACACCCTCCGTATGGGTGTCCACATACTCTCCCGTGAAGGGGCGCTCCGTACCCGCCTGCCGCAGCACGTGATACTCCTCCGGCGTGAGTTCCTGCCGCCACTCGGCGTCGGATTTCCGGTATGCAGGTTCCGCAGCGACGGCGTCGGCTGCCGGATTCGGGACGGAATCCGTGGCCTTGTTGTCGAAGATGCTCTTTCCAAAGATGCTCATAGTCAGCTCAACGCTCAGGAGTCGCCGATAAATCCCGAACCGGCGTACAGATGGAGCACCGGGAGCCCCAGCTGGTCCTGGGCTTTGTTGGCCCAGTCCGTGTGGAACGTATCCGCCACTGCGTGCGGACGGGTGATCACCACCGCCTGGGCTGCGCCCAGCTCCTTAACCTTGGCCACGAGGCCATTGACGGCGCCACCGTCCACCACCTCGCCCGTGACTCCTGCGCCCAACCCCTCCAGGGCAGCCAGCGAGACGGCCAGCGTCTCTGCAGCCTCGGCCCGTTCAGCGGAGGGGTCCGGAGCGTGGGCGGTCAGTTCGCGGAACGCCTTAACAACGTCCAGCAGGGAGAGATTCTCAAGAAAATCCACCAGCAGATGCCGTTCAGTGTTCCCCGGAACCAGCAGGACAAGAGGCGTGTCCTGCCCGTCCACCAGGCGTTCGATGTTGACGCGGTCGTCCGCGCCCAGGGGCTCTTCGGTCAGAATGACGATTGGATCGCTCATGGCATCAGCCTAGTCGTGCACACCGGCGCCTGCATCCATTTGGGCCCCACGGCGGTTGCGGTGTGATTAGCGCGGCCTCCCCGGGGCCGGCAGAATTCCGGCGCCACGTGCCGGACGGAATATGGTCAACCCGTCTGCGGCAGTAAGAATGGTTCCATGGCACCTTCCACGCGCACCTCCACGTTGACGGCGGCAGTTCCGATCCAGGCCGACGGCCGTATGTCGCTGCGCGCCAAATGGGCGCTCGGCGGCGTCATTGGCGGCGGGGCTCTTGCCGGACTGCTGGCCACAGGGTCCTCCGCACTGGCGCTGTACTTTGCCAGGCGTGTGATCACCCCCGTCCGGCAGCGGACTGCGGACCAGGAACTCCTCGCCGTGCTCCGGGAAGGCGGCGGCCGGCAGGTCATCCTGACAGCAACTCCGGAGACAACGGTGGAGGGCGTCTATGGGTTCTTTTTCGACGGCGGGAAGGGGCACGCCCGGATCGGACGGATTGTGTCCTATTCGCCGGCGGACGGCACGGTCCTGCGCGAAGTGGAAGCCGTCTATGCCGGCGATCTCGATACCGCCCGCCGCGGATGGTGGAGCGGTGCGCTGTACCCGGATCCCGCCACCGCCGGCTTTGCGGCCGAGGACGTGCTGATTAAGGTCGACGGCGGCACAGCACCGGCATGGCTGGTCCGGGCCGGCGGGACGTCCCGGACCTGGGCAATCATGGTTCACGGCCGCGGGGCAACCCGCCAGGAGGCCCTGCGCGCGGTAGGCCCCGCCCTCGAACTGGGGCTTACCAGCCTGCTTGTCTCGTACCGGAACGACGGGTTGGCGCCATCGGCCGAGGACGGCCGGTACGGCCTGGGATCCACGGAATGGCGTGACATAGAGGCCGCCATCGAGTTCGCCCTGGCCAACGGCGCCGAGGAAATTGTTCTCTTCGGCTGGTCCATGGGCGGTGCCATCTGCCTGCAGACGGCCGATCTCTCGCCGCACCGTCACCTGATCCGGGCCATGGTCCTGGACGCGCCCGTCATCAACTGGGTCAATGTGCTGGCCCACCATGCGCAGATCAACCGCATACCGTCCCTCGTTGGCCGCTACGGGCAACTGATGCTGGGCCACCCCGTGGGCCGCAGGCTCACCGGCCTGGCCGCACCCGTGGACCTCAAGGCCATGGACTGGGTGGCGCGCGCCGTGGAAGTCCGGACGCCCACCCTGATCATCCACAGCGTTGATGACGAGTACGTTCCCTATGAACCCTCCGCCCTTCTGGCCGAGCGGAATCCGGACATGGTTTCGTTCGAAACGTTCAATCACGCCAGGCACACCAAGGAATGGAATGTCGATCCCGAGCGCTGGGAGAACCTGATCAAGGCGTGGCTTCGGCCCCAGTTGGCTCCGCGTCTCAATCCCGGGCAGAACCGCTAAGGCGTGCGGGTGCCGATGGCGGCTGTCACCGCGGACGTCAGCCGGATGAGGTCCCCCGGCGCAAGCTCGACGTCCAGGCCACGCTTACCACCGGAAACCAGCATCGTTCCCAGATCAAGGGCGCTGCTGTCCACCACGGTGGGCGATGACTGCCGCTGGCCAAGCGGCGAGATCCCGCCGAGGACGTAGCCGCTGCGGCGTTCCGCAACTTTGGGGTCTGCCATCGAAGCCTTCTTGGCGCCCAGGGCGGCGGCGAATGCCTTGAGGTCAAGGTTTCCGCTGACCGGCACAACCCCGACAGCCAGCCGGCCCTCCACGTCGACCATGAGGGTTTTGAAGACCTTTTCCGGTGCGATGCCCAGGGCCTCGGCGGCTTCCGTGCCGTAGCTGACCGCGGTGGGATCGTGGGCATACGGATGCAGCACGAAGGGAACGCCGGCTGTAGCCAGTGCGGCTGTGGCCGGCGTTCCGTTTGAAGAACTCTTGCGTGCCAAAGCGTTCAGTTCCCTGTCAGGGGATCAGGACGCGGGCCGGGATCCAGCAGCGACCTTGCGCTTGATCCGTCCCAGCATGGCGGTCATGCCGCGCATCCGCAGTGGCGTGATGGCCCGCGTCAGGCCCAGCAGCTCCGGCATGTCGTCCGGCACACCCAGGATTTCGGCGGCGCTGAGTCCGTCAAGTCCCTCATGGAGCACACCGGCGAAGCCCCGCGTGGTGGGGGCTTCCGGTGGCGCCTTGAAATAGAGCCGGACGGCGCCGGCCGGGCCGGCGTCGTTCTTTTCCGTCTCAATAGCAAGGAACAGCGGCGACTGGCATTCCACCACCTGCTCCAGGAGTTCGGGGTGGTCCTTCAGCCGGTCCGGCAGCTCCGGCAGTTCGCGCGAGAATTCCAGCAGCAACTGAAGCCGGTCAGGTTCGGTCAGGGCCTGGAAGTCGTCAACGATTTCCGCCAATGCGGCGGGTAGGTCATGTGTAGTCATCTGTTCCAGTTTACGCCGGGACCGTGCCGCGTTCGGTGCCCTTCGCGATCGGAACCCGGACGGCGTTGCCCCACTCGGTCCAGGAACCGTCGTAGTTCCGGACAGTTTCAAAACCCAGCAAGTACTTGAGCGCGAACCAGGTGTGGCTGGAACGCTCGCCGATGCGGCAGTACGCCACCACGTCATCGCCAGGGGTCAGGCCGGCCTCGCCCAGGTAAAGGGCTTCGAGCTCTTCCCGGCTGCGGTACGTGCCGTCCGGTGCGGCGGCGCGTGCCCAGGGAATGGATGCTGCCGTGGGAATGTGGCCGCCGCGGAGCGCACCTTCTTCC
The DNA here is from genome assembly GCF_014926485.1 of Pseudarthrobacter sp. AB1. Classification (NCBI taxonomy): domain Bacteria; kingdom Bacillati; phylum Actinomycetota; class Actinomycetes; order Micrococcales; family Micrococcaceae; genus Pseudarthrobacter; species Pseudarthrobacter sp. AB1. The sequence goes on along the minus strand of NZ_PZKO01000005.1, from coordinate 14,691 downwards.
GGGTAGGCCGGCATGTGGGTCCGCTGGCCGGTGTACTCCTCGGGGGAGCGTACGTCGATCAGCGGCTTGCCGAAGTGTGCCAGCACATCGTCCTTGAACGCGCGGATGGGGGCGTCGTTGCGCTCCACCAGCGGGTAGTCGCCGGGGGCCGGGGCAGTCCGGTCCGTGGTCAGGTCGCGGCCTTCGGCGATCCACTTGTCCCGGCCGCCGTCGAGCAGCCGGACGTCCTCGTGGCCGAACAGGGTGAAGACCCAGAGGGCATAGGCCGCCCACCAGTTGGACTTGTCCCCGTAGATGACCACCGTGGTGTCGCGGGAGATGCCCTTGGCAGCGGCCAGGGCGGCGAAGGCTTCGCCGTTCACGTAATCGCGCGTCACTTCATCGTTAAGGTCCGTGTGCCAATCGATTTTCACGGCTCCGGGGATGTGGCCGGTCTCGTAAAGGAGGACGTCCTCATCGGACTCGACCACCACAAGCTTTCCATCCGCAAGGGCGCCGGACTCAAGTGCGGCGGCAAGCCACTCGGTGGATACCAGACGCTCCGGGTTGGCGTAGGCGGCGAACTTCTCGTTTTGTTCAACTGCGTAGGACATGGTGTTGGCCTTTCACTGAGACACGGCGGATCTGCTGAAGAAGGAAAACCTGCCTCCCACCCTAGCCATGGCCGGCCGCCCTGTCCGTCACCTTGTTAACAGTGGGAAATATGGCCTTCGTCACGCGCGGGCCTGTGCCGGCGGCATGGCGGGGGAGGCCGGGGCTGTTGCCGGTATTCTTTCTGGGGACAACCCACCAGCAGAACGGACCACCTTGGTACAGATCGAACAGCTTGCCGCCCGCACTCCGGCGGTTTCGGTGGATGAGCTCCTCAAGGGCTTTTATCCGTCCCCACGGTTTGGCCAGGTCTCCTTTGCCAGCTACCGGCCGGACCCGAACCAGCCGTCCCAGACGGCGGCGGTCAAGGCCCTGGAAGCGTTCGCCGGGGGAGTTGGAGCCGGTGACGGTGACGGCCTGTTCAAGAAGCTCTTCACCAAGAAGGTCGCAACCAGGGCGGGGATCTACCTCGACGGCGGATTCGGCGTCGGCAAAACCCACCTCCTGGCTTCGCTGTGGCATGCCGCGCCGGGCCCCAAAGCCTTTGGCACGTTTGTGGAATACACCAACCTCGTGGGGGCACTGTCCTTCCGCAAGACTGTTGAAGCCCTGAGCCACTACAAGCTGGTGTGCATTGACGAATTCGAGCTGGATGATCCGGGCGACACAGTGCTGATGTCCCGTTTGATGCGTGAGCTGGCCGACGCCGGCGTCAAGCTGGCTGCGACGTCCAACACCCTGCCGGGTTCGCTGGGTGACGGCCGCTTTGCCGCCGTCGACTTTGCCCGTGAAATCCAGGTTCTGGCGGACCAGTTCGACGTCATCAGGATCGACGGCGAGGACTTCCGCCACCGTGGTCTGCCCGACGCTCCGGCACCGCTGAAGAACAGCCAGCTCGCTGCGCAGATGAGGGCCGAGTTCGACGGCAAGACCGTGGCGGAGGACGAATTCAGTTCACTGATCGGCCACCTTGCCGGTGTCCATCCGAGCCGTTACCGGCAGCTCATCGACGGCATCGACGGCGTCGTGTGGCGCAATGTGGAGACCATCACCGAGCAGGCCGTGGCGCTTCGGTTCGTCGTGTTGGCGGACCGGCTGTACGACAAGGATGTGCCCATCCTGGCCAGCGGCGTCCCCTTCGACAAGCTCTTTACGGACGAGATGATGCACGGCGGGTACACCAAGAAGTATTTCCGTGCGGTGTCCCGCCTGACCGCACTGGCCCGCGAGGGCCAGAACCACGAGCCGTCCTAGGCATCGGCCGCGGAAGCCGGGCCGCCAGTTAAACGCCAAAGGCGCGGGTGCCGCCTCCCGGCGGGACCCGCGCCCCCTTGACGTGCTAGGGCAATGCCCTGGCCAAATCCTTGTTACGGAGCCTTGTCAACCGGCGGAACCGGGGTGACTGGCGGAGCCTGCTCGGTGGCAGGTGCATCGCCGGGTGTTCCGTCATTTGCGTCAACGAATTTGGAAGCGCCCTCCTGGACTTTGTCCACGTGACCGGTGTACTTGCCGCCAGTCTTTGAGTCGACGAAATCGCCGGCTTTCGTGATGCCGTCCTTGATGGCCTGCTCGTTGCCGTGGATGAGACCCTGAGCCTTGCCCTTAAGATCGTCAATCAGTCCCACGAGCACCTCCCTTCAATCGCGGAGCCAGTTCGCTCCTCCGCAACCGATCCTAGCCCTGTCTTCCGGGAGTGCCAAGGGCTGTGACAAATGTTGTAAAGTCGAGGCCGGCCTATTCGGGCAACAAAAAAGCAGCTCACGGGGAGCTGCTGTGTGTGGGCGATACTGGGATCGAACCAGTGACCTCTTCCGTGTCAGGGAAGCGCGCTACCGCTGCGCCAATCGCCCGGAACCGGAAGTCCGGCCATTTCGGATTTATTACTGGGGTAGAGAGCGGACGACGAGATTCGAACTCGCGACATCCACCTTGGCAAGGTGGTGCTCTACCAGCTGAGCTACGTCCGCGTATGAAGTACAGCCTGGCCGGTGGCCTAGCGTACTGCATGAAGCAAGTTTCCTTGCTTGGTGGGCGATACTGGGATCGAACCAGTGACCTCTTCCGTGTCAGGGAAGCGCGCTACCGCTGCGCCAATCGCCCATTTCGTCCGGCGTGAACCGGAATCCATGGTTTTCACCGAGGTGGGTACGGGATTCGAACCCGTGTGAACGGCTTTGCAGGCCGCTGCCTCGCCTCTCGGCCAACCCACCGTGTAAGCTCCGATTTCGAAAAACCTTTGCCGTGACAGTGTCCTGCGAGCGGACGACGAGATTCGAACTCGCGACATCCACCTTGGCAAGGTGGTGCTCTACCAGCTGAGCTACGTCCGCATTTTGGCCGCAGAATCCACGCCGTTTCGGGCATTTCCTCGCGTTCCAACGAGTAAGAACTCTATAGGAGGTTCATTGATTCTCCAAATCGAACGTGCCGCAACGGCGGAAATGCCCCTGGATCCCTGCAATCTAGGGGATTTTTCTAATTACAGGCGTGTAATTCGAGGCTGGTCCCGGCTCGATTTCCATAAACCCCGCCGGGTCGGCTAGCATTCAAAGGCATCGGGGCGATTGGCGCAGTGGTAGCGCGCTTCGTTCACACCGAAGAGGTCACTGGTTCGAACCCAGTATCGCCCACCGAGGAATCCGGTCCGTTTCCGCTCAGCCGAGCGGAAACGGACCTTTTTTGTGTGTCCGCCATTCTGTCAGCCCCCTGTGAAAGAGTCTTTGTATGACTGATCCACTCCTTGCCCACGCCACGGAATACGGCCGGATGTATGCGCGGTCCACCTCCGAGCAGTTTTCCGTTCCGTCCATTACCACCGTCATCGGCCAGCAGCCGCACGGCCTGGACGGCTGGTTCGGTTACATGGGGGCCAGCAGCCTGGCGAAGGATCCGCTGCTGGCCGATTGCCTGGGCAGTCCGGCGAAAATCCGGCAGGCCGTCAACCGGGCCTCCAAGGCAGCGGAAAAATACCGCGACGAAGCAGCCAAGCGCGGTGACCGCGTCCATAACTACTGCGAGCAGGTTGCGCTCCGTGCCCTGGGCCGGCCCCACACCATGAGGGAAACGCGCGAGGCCCTGGCAGCCAACGGTGAGGAAGGCTTTGCCCTGCGGTTCGATGAATGGTGGGAGCTCTACGGGGTGGAGCCCATCGCCCCGGAGATCACCGTCTGGAACAAGTCAGTGGGCTACGCGGGGACACTGGACCTCGTGGCCAAAATCAACGGCCGGATCTGCGTCATTGACTACAAGACCAAGGGCACCACGAGGGACGGCACCGTCAAGCCGCTGGACGACAAAGTGGTCATGCAACTGGTGGCGGGCATGAAGGCCGAAGAAAGCCTGGTGGATGCCGTGGCCGGGGAATGGGAGCCCTGGAAGTACGGCGAGAACCCGCTGCTGCTGGCTGTGGCCATCGGCGAGACGGAAGTCCGTCCGGTCCGCGCCAACCCCGACGTCCTCAAGCACCACTGGTGGAAGTTCTGCGCCCTGCGACGGGTCTGGGAGCTGTCGGCCGATACGCTCGCCGCCGGTTCCGCGCTTCTTCCGGTTGCTCCGCCCGTCTCCGCGCAGGCCCGCAGCGCATAGCGGGGCACGCGTGTCCGGAGTCCGCCTGTCCCCAGTCCCGCGACTGGTGCCCCTGCACCTAAACTGGATAGGTTCGCCAATAACGCCCACCGTGAGGAAAGACAGCACATGGCCATTCTGAATATCCGCATCATTGGTGATCCTGTGCTCCGCACAGTGGCCGATCCCGTGACGGAATTCGGTCCTGAGCTCGCCAAGCTGGTTGCGGACATGACGGAAACCATGGAGGACGTTGACGGCGCCGGCCTCGCTGCCCCGCAGATTGGCGTCAGCCAGAGGGTCTTCACCTACCGGATCGACGGCGTGGAGGGCCACATCATCAATCCTGTCCTGGAAAACAGCGAGGACTTCCAGACGGACCACGTTGAAGGTTGCCTGTCGATTCCTGGCCTGGCGTTCCCGGTCCGGCGTTTCCGCGCCACCCGCGCCACTGGCGTCGACCTTAACGGGAATCCTGTCGCTGTGGAGGGGGAGGGCATGCTGGCCCGTTGCTTCCAGCACGAGACGGACCACCTGGACGGCATCCTGTTCACCGACAGGCTGGAAGGCGTGGACCGGAAGACGGCGCTGCGCTCCATCCGCAATGCAAACTATGACGCCATCACGGAACGCACGACGACGAAGCGCGCCAAGACGGTCGGGTCCAGTTTCGGGGGCGCCAGCTTCGGCGGCGGCACCACCACATGAGGGTACTCTTTGCCGGCACCCCCGCCGTGGCGGTCCCCTCCCTCGAGGCCCTGATTGCGGCCGGCTTTGACATCGTTGCGGTCCTGACCCGTCCCGACGCGCCGACAGGGCGCAAACGGGTGCTTACGCCGTCGCCCGTTGCAGCCCGCGCTGTCGAGCTGGGAATCGACATCATCCACGCCACCCGCGTGGACGAGGCCGTAACGGCGAAGATCGAAGCGGCCAAACCGGACGTTGCTGCCATCGTGGCCTACGGCGGCCTGATTCCGCGCGCCGCCCTGGATGTTCCCCCGCACGGTTGGATCAACCTGCACTTTTCCTTGCTTCCCGCGTGGCGTGGCGCTGCCCCCGTGCAGCGGGCAGTGATGGCCGGAGACGACGTCACCGGTGCTGTCACCTTCCTGTTGGAAGAAGGTTTGGACACCGGCCCGGTCTTAGGAACGCTGACCGAGGGCGTTGGCCCGCAAGACACCGCCGGAGCACTGCTGGAGCGGCTGTCCCACAGCGGGGCTGTGCTCCTCGCCCAGACGCTGTCCGCCGTCGAGGCCGGGAGGGCAGCTGCGCAGCCGCAGGTCGGCGACGTTTCGCTGGCCCCCAAACTGACCATCGATGACGGCCGGCTCGACTGGAAGCAGCCCGCCCTGGCGATCGGCAGGCGCGCCCGCGGCGTAACGCCCGAGCCGGGTGCCTGGACCACCTTGGACGGACAGCGCGTCAAACTCGAACCCGTCCGGCTCCGGCCCGGTGACATTGACCTGCAGCCCGGCGCGGTATTCCTCGACGGGAAGAGCGTCCTGGTGGCCACCGGATCCCATGCCGTGGAGCTTACGAGGATCCAGCCTTCGGGCAAAAAGATGATGGCCGCCGCCGATTGGGCGCGTGGCATGGCAACACTGGAAAGCGTGGTCTTCGAATGAGCGAATCCGGCGGTAATGCAGGCGGCAGGGGCGGCAGCGGAAGCGGCGCGCCAGGCGGCGGACGAGGCAACAGCGGGCGGGGCAAGGGCGGGCCACGGGACTCCAGCCAGCGCAACGCCCAGGGCCGCGAACGTAACCGCCCCTCCCAGCGGAGCTTCACCGAAAACGCCCCGGCGCAGCGGACCCGCCGGGCGGACCCGGCGAGGCTGGTGGCTTTTGAAGTCCTTCGCGCGGTAGCCGCCGAGGACGCCTATGCCAACCTGGTGCTCCCATCCCGCATCCGCCATCACGGTCTGGACAAGCGCGACGCCGGCTTCGCCACCGAGCTCAGCTACGGGGCCTTGCGTGGCCAGGGCACCTACGATGCCATCCTGGCCCGCTGCGTTGACCGGCCGCTGGACCAGCTTGACCCGGCCATTCTCGACGCCCTGCGGATCGGCACCCATCAGCTGCTGGCCATGCGCGTCCCGGCGCACGCCGCCCTGGATCAGACCGTTGGTCTGGCCCGCGCCGTTATCGGCGCCGGACCCTCCGCCCTGATCAATGCGGTGCTGCGGAAGGTCACGGCGCACACGCTGGAGGAATGGCTGGAGGTCCTCGTCGCCGGTGAAAGCGACGAAACCACCATCGCGTCCCTTCGCTACGCCCACCCCGAATGGATTGTCCGGGCGATGCGCCAGTCCTTGGTGGCCCACGGGCGGTCAGCGACCGAAATCAACGACCTGCTGGAAGCCGATAACGAAGCTCCGGTGGTCAACCTCGTTGCCCTGCCAGGCCTGGGCAGCCTGGATGAAGCCCTGGAAGGCGGAGCCACGCTGGGTGAACTTGTTGAAGGCTCGGCGCTCTCCAGCGGCGGAGACCTGGGCCGGCTCGCCTCCATTCGGGAGGGCAGCACGCGCGTCCAGGATGTCGGCTCCCAGCTGGTGGCCCGCGCAATGGCCGCCGTCGACCTTGGTACCGGCAGCGACGGGGCAGGCGAACGCTGGCTCGATCTCTGCGCCGGTCCCGGCGGCAAAGCCGCGCTGCTGGGCGCCCTCGCCCGCCAGCAGGGCGCGACCCTGCTGGCTAACGAGCCCGCACCGCACCGCGCCAAGCTGGTCAGGCAGGCTTTGGCCGCGGTTCCGCACGAGATCTGGCATGTGCGCACCGGCGACGGCCGCGAGGTCGGCACGGAGATGGCGGAGAGCTTTGACCGTGTCCTCGTCGACGCGCCCTGCACCGGGCTCGGCGCCCTGCGCCGCCGCCCAGAGTCGCGCTGGCGGCGCACCCCCAAGGACCTGACGGACCTCGGACCGCTGCAGCGCGAACTGCTCAAGTCCGCGCTTGCTGCTGTCAAGCCCGGCGGCGTTGTGGCCTACGTGACGTGCTCACCGCACCCCGCAGAGACCACCGCCGTCGTCAGCGATGTGCTGCGCAAGCGCGACGACGTCGAACTGATCGACGCCGGCGCTGTGCTGGACGGCGTCAGCCTGACCGGCCACCTGGACGCCGGGCATGAACACACCGCGCAACTCTGGCCGCACATCCACAGCACCGATGCCATGTTCCTGGCCCTCATCCGGAAGAAAGGCTGACCCGTGAAAAATTCCCCCATGCCGCAATGCTGCATCAACCCCAGCATCCTGTCCGCCGACTTCGTCAACCTCGAAGCTGAACTGCAGCGCATCAGCAACGCTGACGCCGTGCACGTGGATGTTATGGACAACCACTTCGTCCCCAACCTCACCTTGGGCCTGCCCGTGGTCCAACGGATCCAGGCGGTCAGCCCCGTCCCGCTGGACGCCCACCTGATGATCTCCGACGCCGACCGCTGGGCGCCGGGGTTCGCCGACGCCGGGCTGGCCTCCGTGACCTTCCACGCTGAGGCCTCCATTGCACCGGTCAAACTGGCCCGCGAACTGAGGGCCCGCGGCTCCAAAGCCGGCATGGCACTGCGCCCTGCCACGGCCGTGGAACCCTACCTTGACATGCTCGAGGAACTGGACATGCTCCTGATCATGACCGTGGAGCCGGGGTTCGGCGGCCAGGCGTTCCTGGACTTCACCCTGCCCAAGATCCGCAGGGCCCGGGCAGCCATTGACGGCTCCGAAATCAATGTCGCCATCCAGGTGGACGGCGGCATTACCGAGGAAACCATTCTGCGGGCGGCCGAAGCAGGCGCGAACGTCTTTGTAGCGGGATCGGCTGTTTACGGCGCGGCGGACCCGGCCGCAGCCATCGGACGGCTCCGCGAAGCCGGCAGCTTAAAATTACGTGCTGCGTCCGCGGAATAGTCTGGGCCACCTTGTGGTTGTGGCACAATAGCAACACACAATACGTGCTCCGGGGTCGGTGTAAGTCCGAACCGGCGGTGATAGTCCGCGACCCGCGAGCCGGCGCTTTCCCCTTCAGGGAAGGAACCGGCGGACGGTTGAACTGGTGAAATTCCGGTACCGACAGTTAAAGTCTGGATGAGAGAAGCACGTACAGCTGTATCTGCGGCGCCCTTTGGCGCTGCGGTCTTCTGCTGTCGTATACCCCCGGAGCCATCGCGGTTCTAGAGGGAAGGAACGACAACACACATGAACCCCTTGCGATGGCTCTTTGAAGCCAGGATTTCCCATGGTCCGGAAACCGAAGCCGCCGAACCGGTGGCTGCCCCATGACCCGGATCGAAAACGTCATGGCGTTCAGCGCCGCCGAAACCGCCGCCATGGACGCAGCGCTCGAAGCAGCCCTGCAGGGTCCGCGCGGGGCGAATCCGCTGGTGGGCGCCGTCGTCATCGATGGTGCCGGCCGCCAGCTGGTGACGGGCTACCACCGCGGCGCCGGCACACCTCACGCGGAAGCGGACGCCATCACACAGGCTGAGGCCGCCGGGCTGGACCTGAGCGGCTGCACAATGGTGATTACGCTGGAACCCTGCGACCACAGCGGCCGCACGGGGCCCTGCACCCAGGCGATCATCCGTGCCGGAATCGCGGAAGTGGTCTACGCCGTCGACGACCCGCATGACCCTGCGGCGGGCGGCGCGGCTACCCTCCGGAACGCCGGGGTGCAGGTCCGCAGCGGACTCGCTGCCGGCGAGTCGTTCGAGTTGAACCGTCAGTGGTTCCTGGGCGTGGCCGCACAACGGCCGTTTGTGACGCTGCACATCGCCCAGACACTGGACAGCCGGATCGCCGCCGAGGACGGCACGAGCCAGTGGATCTCCTCGCCGGAGTCGCTCGCTGACAACCACGGGCTCAGGCGGCGGATTGACGCCATCCTCGTGGGGACCCAGACCGTTCTGGTGGACAACCCCCGGCTGTCAGCCCGGGACGAGTCCGGAGCGACATCGGGCAAGCAGCCGCTGCGTGCCGTGATGGGCCTGCGCGACATTCCGGCCGACGCCGCCGTCCGCGGTGATGACGGTAACGTGCTCCACCTCGCCACGCGGGATCCCCGGGAGGCGCTCTCGCTCCTCTACGCAGAGGGAGTCCGCCACGTCATGGTGGAAGGCGGCTCACGCATCCTCAGTTCATTCCTGGCTGCCGGACTTGTGGACGAACTCATTGTCTACGTTGCCCCCACCCTGCTGGGCTCCGGAACTCCCGCCCTCAACGGACTCGGAATCACCACCCTCGCGGATGCCCGGCACTGGGACTGGGACGCCTCCGACGGCGGCTCCGTCCTGGCCCTGGGCCGGGACCTGAGACTGCACCTCCGACCAGAACCAACCGAAGCTTTTGAACCACAACTATCCCGCACTGCCGCGGAACCAGCCATGGGAGGCTACTGATGTTTACCGGAATTATTGCCGAGCAGGGACAGGTCCTGTCCGTGGAACGCGACGGCGATGCCAGCGCAACGCTCCGCCTTCGCGCGCCCGGCACCACCGAAGGTCTCGGACTGGGCGGCTCCATCGCTGTCAACGGAGTCTGCCTGACGGCCACCGCAATCGACGGCAAAGAATTCAGTGTTGACGTGATGGGCGAAACCCTCGTCCGCAGCACCATCGGCGAACTTGCCGCCGGTGACCCGGTGAACCTTGAGCGTTGTGTCCCCGCCGGCGGCCGGCTGGACGGCCACGTCGTCCAGGGCCACGTCGACGGCGTCGGGCAGCTGCTGGAGCGCGAGCCGCTCGGCAACTGGGAGCGCCTCCGCTTCAGTGTGCCGGCCAACCTCGCCCGCTATATCGCGGAAAAGGGCTCCATCGCGATCGACGGCGTCTCGCTCACCGTCACGGCCGTCAGCCCGGCCGTGGAGCCGGAGCCCTGGTTCGAAGTGGGGCTGATCCCCACCACGCTGGCGGAGACCGGCCTGGGGGCCAAGAACACCGGCAGCAGGGTCAACCTTGAAGTCGACGTGCTGGCCAAATACACCGAACGGTTGCTGGCATTCAGCACCGGCGCAACCACCGGGGGCGAACGATGAACGCCACCGTCCGGCTGGAACCGGCCGTGGACGCCGGCCCGGTGCCGAGCGCAACCTTTGGACTTGATCCCGTGGAAGATGCCATCCGCGCCATGGCCGCCGGCCGGCCCGTGCTGGTGGTGGACAACGAGGACCGCGAAAACGAAGGGGACATCATCTTCGCCGCACAGCATGCGACCCCCGCCCTCATGGGATGGACCATCCGCTACAGCTCCGGCGTCATCTGCATCCCCCTGACCGGGGAGCGCGCCGACGCCCTGGCACTGCCGCCAATGGTGGCCGTGAACCAGGATGCGAAGGGCACCGCGTACACCGTTTCCTGCGACGCGGCGGTGGGTGTCAGCACCGGAATCTCCGCCACGGACCGGGCCCTCACGGCCCGCGTCCTCTCAGACCCCGGCGCCGGACCGTCGGCCGTGACCCGGCCCGGGCATATTTTTCCGCTCCGGGCAGTTGACGGAGGAGTGCGGGAACGCCCCGGCCATACCGAAGCGGCCGTGGACCTCTGCCGGCTCGCCGGATTGGAGCCCGTGGGCGTGATCGCCGAGGTTGTGTACGACGACGGTGAGATGATGCGGCTCGACGGGCTGCGCGGATTCGCCGCTGAACATGGGTGCCCCCTGATCTCGATTGAGGATCTGGTGGCTTACCTTGAATCAGGGGTCGGGTATTCCGCCGACAGTGACACCGGGCCGGACGCCCGGGCGGAGTAGAGGAGTAATGATGACGGCTTCCGGAGTTTCGGACGACAGCCACCAGAACGGCCACCATCAGGGGGCGGCCGGCAATGGCCGGGCCCACCACCCCGTGAGCGGCGGTCCGATTGTGCAGCTGCCCACGGCCTTTGGCGATTTCATTACCCAAGCGTGGACAGACCTGGTCACGGGCGCCGAGCACCTGGCGGTGAGCTCGCCCAACCCGCCCAAGGATGGCATTGCTCCGCTGGTCAGGTTGCATTCCGAGTGCCTGACCGGCGATGTCTTCGGCTCCTACCGTTGTGACTGCGGCGAACAGCTGGCCTATGCCCTGGAGCTGATCAACGAGTTCGGCGGCACCCTGCTGTACCTGCGCGGGCAGGAAGGCAGGGGGATCGGCCTGGCCAACAAAATCAAGGCCTACGCCCTCCAGGAAGCGGGCTTTGACACCGTGGAGGCCAACGAACAGCTGGGACTGCCGGTGGACGCCCGCTGCTACAAGGCCGCCGCCCAGATCCTGGCCGAGATGGGCCTCCACGAGATCCGGCTTCTGAGCAACAACCCGGACAAAAAGAACAGGCTCGCCAAAGCCGGCGTGAAGGTGGTGGAAATGGTGCCCACCGAGGTGCCGTCCCGCGACCAGAACATCCGCTACCTGCAGACCAAAAAGGACCGCATGGAGCACCGGCTGACGTTGGACACACATATTGTCACGGTGCCGAGCGGCGCCGCTGACGATTTCGACCACGACCAAAACTGAACGGACCAGATTTACGCATGAGCGGACACGGCGCACCAGATATTGACCTCACCACCCTCAACCCTGCGGAAACATCGAAGCTGCGGTTGGCCATTGTGGCAGCCAGCTGGCACACCCAGATCATGGACGGACTGCTGGGCGGTGCCCTGCGCGCCGCCAAAGATGCAGGCATCAGCGAACCCACGGTACTGCGCGTTCCCGGTGCCTTCGAGCTTCCCGTCGCTGCCGCGCGGCTGGCACCGCACTTTGACGCAGTGGTGGCCCTCGGCGTCGTGATCCGTGGCGGTACGCCGCACTTTGAATACGTCTGCCAGGCGGCGACGTCGGGACTGACCGATGTCAGTGTCTCCACCGGCGTGCCGGTGGGCTTCGGCGTGCTGACCTGCGATACGGAGCAGCAGGGACTGGACCGTGCCGGCCTGCCCGGCTCCAGCGAGGACAAGGGCCACGAGGCAGTGACGGCAGCCCTGGCCACCGCAGTGCTCCTCGAGCAGTACAAGTAGCAGCCGGTTGTTGGCAGCAAGCGGACGGGTGCGGTGTGTGTTCGCTCACATTGCGCCCGTCATGCTGCGGCCCGAAAGGCGCCCCCGGGCCGGCAGCAAGTAGGCTGTAGGGCGTGAAGAATTTCGAGACGCTGTTCGCTGAACTGAGTGAGAAGGCAGCCACCCGCCCGGCAGGCTCCCGCACCGTCGCTGAATTGGAGTCCGGAGTCCACGGCATTGGCAAGAAAGTCGTGGAGGAAGCAGCCGAAGTCTGGATGGCCGCTGAGTACGAATCCGACGAGGCCACGGCCGAGGAAATCTCCCAGCTGCTCTACCACCTGCAGGTTCTGATGCTCGCTAAAGGACTGACCCTGGAAGACGTCTACAAGCATCTGTAGCCACTGCGGCACCCGGCGGCCAACACCTGCCTGCCCGTGCCCTGCGTGGCTCGTTTGCCTGATCCATAGACCTCCCAACCAAGAAAGACCCCCATGCTGCGAGTAGCCGTACCCAACAAGGGCTCCCTGTCCGAAGCCGCCTCCGCCATGCTGTCCGAAGCGGGCTACCGCCAGCGCCGCGACACCCGCGAGCTGGTCATGATGGACCCGGACAACGATATCGAGTTCTTCTTCCTCCGCCCGCGCGACATCGCCGTGTACGTCGGACGCGGAACCCTCGACGTCGGCATCACCGGCCGCGACCTGCTGCTGGACGCCGAGGTGGAGGCCGAGGAGCTGCTGCCCCTGGGCTTCGCTGCGTCCACTTTCCGCTTCGCGGGACCCGTAGGCGACTTCGCCGCCGCGGAAGAGCTGGAAGGCAAGCGCCTCGCCACCAGCTACGACGGGCTGCTCCGCGGCTACCTCGCCGAGCGGGGCATCAACGCCAAGGTAGTCCGGCTTGACGGCGCCGTGGAGTCTTCCGTGCGCCTCGGTGTAGCGGACGCTATCGCAGACGTCGTGGAAACGGGCAACACCCTCAAGGCCGCCGGGATGGAAATCTTCGGCGAGCCCATCCTCAAGTCAGAAGCTGTCCTGATCCGCCGCACCGGCGATGGCGGCGCCGCGAACGGCACCGTCAAGGAGATTGAAGTCCTGATCCGCCGCCTGCAGGGCGTCCTCGTGGCGCGCCAGTACGTGCTGATGGACTACGATATCCGCAAGGAACTCGTGGAACAGGCCGCCGCGCTGACTCCCGGCCTGGAATCGCCCACCGTCTCGCCGCTGCGCGATTCTGACTGGGTGGCTGTCCGGTCCATGGTTCCGAAGAAGGAAACCAACCGGATCATGGATGAGCTCTACGACCTCGGCGCCCGCGCCATCCTGGTCAGCAGCATCCACGCCTGCCGTATCTGAGCGTTCCTCCCGGTTCACGCCGCGCCGCAGAATCCACCCGAGAAGTCCAGGAGTCCCCATGGCTGTAGCTGTACGAGTCATCCCCTGCCTCGATGTCGACGCCGGGCGCGTTGTGAAGGGCATCAACTTCGAGGGGCTCCGCGACGCGGGGGACCCGGTGGGGCTGGCCCACCGCTACGACAATGCGGGCGCCGACGAACTGACGTTCCTGGACGTCACGGCATCCTCCGGGAACCGCGAAACCACCTTCGATGTGGTCCGCCGCACGGCCGAGGAAGTCTTCATCCCCCTGACCGTGGGCGGCGGTGTCCGCGGCGTCGCCGAGGTGGACAAGCTTCTGCGTTTCGGCGCGGACAAGGCCTCCATCAACACGGCCGCCGTTGCCCGGCCGGACGTCATCAACGAAATCAGCCGGCACTTCGGTTCGCAGGTGCTGGTCCTGTCCGTGGACGCCCGCCGGACCCGCCCGGGGTCCCGGCCCACGCCGTCGGGGTTTGAAGTGACCACCCACGGTGGGCGTACGGGTACCGGGATCGACGCCATCGAGTGGGCCAGGGAGGCCGCCGACCGCGGCATCGGCGAAATCCTGCTCAACTCCATCGATGCCGACGGCACGAAGGACGGCTTCGACCTGGAACTGATCCGCATGGTCCGGGCAGCGGTGAAAGTGCCGATCATTGCCTCAGGCGGCGCCGGGGAACCGGCGCATTTCCCGCCTGCCGTTGCCGCAGGAGCGGATGCCGTGCTGGCCGCGTCGATCTTCCACTGGGGACCGGACAACATGATGTCCCAGGTCAAGCAGGCCATCCGCGAAGCGGGCTTCGAAGTCCGTTAGTCCCCATCCGCTCCCTATCCTCGCAAGCTCGGACAGGGAACCCTGCAGGCGTGGGCCCAACAACGCGGGGTCACTTAGCGCCCATAATCCCTTGGCAAAGTCAACTGGTCGGAGCAACGCCGGGTGTTATGCCGCGGTTAGCAGCTGGTTCAGCCGGTTGGCTGGGGTCTGTAGGTTCAGGGTGGGCCGGGGTCGGCGGTTGAGTTTGGCGGCGACCTGGCGCAGGTCCTCCGGGGTGTGGACGGAGAGGTCTGAGCCTTTCTCGAACCAGAACCGTAGGAGTCGGTTGGTGTTCTCGTTGGTACCGCGCTGCCAGGGCGAGTGCGGGTCACAGAAGTAGAGGGTGGTTTCGAGTGCGGTTTGGATTTTGGCGTACTGCGCGAGTTCGGTGC
>NZ_PZKO01000018.1:0-114786 GCF_014926485.1 Pseudarthrobacter sp. AB1 | reverse complement strand
TCTTTGACGATCTCGAGGCCGCGAGGGAGTACCTCACCGACTATGTGCACTGGTACAGCACCGATCACAAACACTCCGGCATCGCGCTGTTCTCACCCTCACAAGTCCACAACGGCTCTTGGAAAGAGCTCTGGGACAAGCGAGACCAAGTCCACCAGGACTACTACGAACGACACCCAGAAAGATTCCGCCAACGACCCACCACACCGGCCCCCGCCCAACACGTCGGGATCAACCTGCCCGAGACCAAAACACCCCAAAAACTAGCCCAGTGACTCCACACAGCTTGACAATTTTCGAGCGTTTGGGAAGAACCCGCGTTAAGTGAGAGAGCGTCTGATGGGGCGGGGGAGTGGGCTAGCGCGGGCCACCCTGCCAGAGGGCGTCGAACGGGGCGCCTGACGCCACCCGGTTGCGGATTCCGGCCGTCACAAAGACCTTGGCGGACCGGGCGGCCTCCAGTGGTGTGGCGCCCTTGGCCAGTTCAGCCGTCACAGCCGCGGCCAACGAGCAGCCGGCACCGGACACGGCCACCTCGCCCACCTTCGGAGCGCTGAGGACTTCAAGGGTCTCGCCGTCGTAGTAAACGTCGACGGCGTCCGGGCCTTCCAGCCGCACCCCGCCCTTGGCGAGAACTGCAGCGCCGCTGAGCTCGTGGATGCGGACTGCTGCGGCTTTCAGGGATTCGATGTCGGTGATCGCCAGGCCTGACAGCGATTCGGCTTCGAAGTGGTTGGGCGTGACGAACGTGGCCAGCGGCAGGATCTGCGCCTTCAGGGCCTGGTCCGTGTCCAGCGCGTGGCCCGGCTCCTGGCCCTTGCAGATCAGCACCGGATCCAGCACGACGTTCCGGAACCGGCCAGTTTCCAGTGCTGCCGCAACCGTGCTTATGGTGGCCGGGCTGCCCAGCATGCCGATCTTTACGGTGTCCAGGACAGGTCGGCCCGGCGCCAACGACTCGCCCGGCACACCGCCGGCGGTGGTGCCCGACGCCGGACCGTAGGCCGCCGTCGTGGCTTCCAATTGGTCCGCAATGACCTGCTGGTCCACCGGCACAAAGCGGTGGTTCCAGTTGTCGCTCGGATCGAAGGACACGATGCAGGTCAGGTTGGCGATGCCAAATACGCCCAGTTCCTGGAACGTTTTCAGGTCGGCCTGGGCCCCGGCGCCACCCGTTGCTTCGGACCCCGCGATTGTCAGGACGACTGCGGGAGCGGACACGGGGGACTGGACGGCAGCTGAAGCAAAAGTCATGGCACTATCCTGCCATCCGGCGTCGGGCCAACATGCTCGGTGAGTTCACTATCGTCCTGTGTGTCCACGAGGCCCACAACAGCCAGCCTTCCGACTGCGGCGCAGAATCCGGTCCACAAAACGAGTCCCCACATGCTGTGCCAGTGGTTTCCCGTAAGGAAAAGGAGGGTGAGAAAGCCCGTGACCAGTCCCACCCCGCCGGTGGCCACAATATGAAGCCACTGGTCTCGGACGGGCCGCATCAGGATTCCGGTCGCCAGGGCAAGGGGCATACCAAGAAGCAGAGCGGCCGGGACACCGAAAACGTAGCCTGTCGCGCCGTGCGGAACGCCGAACAGCAGCACGGTGATGCCGGCGCCCAGCAGGAACGCCCCGGGGCCGAACGTCACCCGGTACGGCCTGTTCACGCCGTCCCTTTGGCGATAGTGAGCAGCGCGCGGCCCAGCTCAGGCTCCCGGAAGATGAACCCCGCGTCAAGCAGCTTCTGCGGCTGCACCCACCGGCTTTTCAACACGAGCTCAGTCTCGGTGCGGATCAGCACGGCCCCCAGCCGCAGCAGCCACGCCGGAGTGGGGATACCCAGCCTGGCGCCGTAGGCCCGGCGGACCAGCCGCATCAGCTCGCGGTTATCCACCACATCCGGGGAAGCCACGTTCACCGGGCCCGAAATGTCCGTTCGCGCGTGGAGGAAGCGGACGGTGCGGTAGAGGTCCTCGACGTGGATCCAGCTGAACTTCTGGCTGCCGGCGCCCATGTGACCGCCCAGGCCAAGCCGGGCCAAGGCCGCGAAAGGCCGCAGGGCGCCGCCGCCCGGGCCCAGCACGATGGCGATCCGCAGCGCAATTTTTCGCGTCCCGGGCGCGGTGGCGGAGTCCAGGGCGGCTTCCCACGCCCGGGCCACGACCACCGAAAAGCCTGTCCCGGGTTCGCCGTCGGACTCTGTCTGCGGCCGGTCATCCGCGTGCCGGTAGATGGTGCCGGTGCTGGCGTTGAGCCAGGCCGACGGCGGCGCCTTGCAGACTGCGAGTGCGCGGCCGAGTGCCGTGGTGGTGGAGACGCGGGAATCGAGGATGGCCGCCTTGTTCCTGGCGTTATAGCGGCAGTTGACCGACCGTCCGGCAAGGTTCACCAGCAGGTCGGCGCCGTCCAGCACCCGGGTGATGGCGCCGTCGTCGTTCCAGTTGGCCGCTTCGGCCGTACCCGCGGTGGCCCGGCGGCCGATGGTGCGCACCGTCCAGCCGTCCTGTTCGAAGCGGTGCCGAAGATAGGTGCCGATGAAGCCCGAGGCTGCGGCGAGCACCACGGTGTTTGTCCTGTTCATTTCTTCCCCCAGCTTTGTGTTCGGTGGCGTGTTCAGTCGCGGATGCTGCGGCTCAGGCTGAGGACATCGTCCAGCACCTTGTTAATGCCGGGAATCCTTGCCAGCGAAAGTCCCCGGGCGATCAACGGGACTACGCCGTCCACCAGCTTCCGGGTCCGGCGCTGGTCTTCGGAGGTGTCGTACACCCAGAACAGGGCGATCCCCATGTAGCCGAGCCAGAGCAGCTCGGGCAGGTCGGCGCGGATCTTTTTTGGAGCGGCCGGGCTGGCGCCTTCCACCGCTGCCCGGAAGATGCCGAGCGATGCCTCGCGGGCCGCCGTCGACTCGCCCGCGAAAGGGTTCACGGGCGACGTCGGCCGGATGGCCGTGGCCACGAAGTCGGCGCCGAAGCGGTGGTACGGGGCCATGACATCCAGGCCGGCGTGCAGTGTGGCCTTCAGCCGGCTGCCCAGGTCCTTGATGCCCTCGAGTGCCTCGTCAGCCTTGGCTGCATGCTCTGCCTGGACCTGGACGTACAGCTCCTGCACCAGGTCATCCTTGGAGGCGAAATAGTAGTAGGCGTTGCCCACGGAGACCCCGGCCTCGGCCGCGATGGCCCGCATGGTGGTCTTCTCGAATCCGATCTCGCGGAACATACGCAGCGCGACGTCCGCTACGAGTTGCCTGGTCTGCTCGCTCTTGGCGGTCACGGTTTCTCCTCTTTTGAACATGTTCAAAACTGAGTGTGCCATGGAACTGAACGTGTTCAAAACATGCTGCGAACGTCGGTGGAAGAGCGATACACGTTCAGTGGGAGAATGGCGTGACAGTGCTAATAGAGCCGGTGTCCCGCGACAACGTTCGTTGCGGAACGGTACGCCGAGCGAACCACTACGAATGGAATCTCCCCCATGTCTTCCCCCTCGGGCCCTGACGCCCTGCCCATCGCCGGCTCCGCCCGGACGGCACCGAAATTTGCATCGATCGGCTCGCCGTACTTCGGCATCATGCTGGCCTTTATGGCCGTGGTGCTGATCCTGTCGAACATCGGGGCGTCCAAGGGCGTCGCGATCGGCCCGATCATCACCGACGGCGGCTTCTTCCTGTTCCCGCTCGCCTACATCCTGGGCGACGTCATCAGCGAGGTCTACGGCTTCAAGGTGGCGCGCAAAGCCATTTTTACCACCTTTGCCCTCTCCGTCTTCGCCTCGGCCTGCTACTGGGTGATCATCGCCCTGCCCGGCTTTGAGGATGACTTCGGCACGTCCAAGCAGGCAGCCCTGGAAGGTGCCCTGGGCCCAGTCCCGCAGATTGTGCTCGCCTCGCTGCTGGCATTCCTGGCCGGCCAGACCATCAACTCATGGATCTTGGTGAAGATGAAGGCCCATTCCGGGGAGAAGTCCCTCTGGGCGCGGCTGATGGGCTCCACCGGCGCAGGTGAATTCGTGGACACCCTGATTTTCTGCAGCATCGCCGCGTCCGTCATCGGCATCACGGACTTCGGCACGTTCCTGAACTACGTGGTGGTGGGCTTTGTCTACAAGACCCTGGTTGAGTTCCTGTTCGTCCCGGTGACGTCCCTGGTGATCGGCTGGATCAAGAAGCGCGAACCGAGCTACGGGGTCTAGGCTCGTCTCCCTTCCCCTGCGCCGTTTCGACGGTTCCCTGCGCACGCGATGTTCGCAGTCGTCGAGCCGGTAGGGAACCATCGAATTGGCGCCTGACGCTACGCCGCTGATTGGCTCCTGAGCGCCTGGAGGACAGTCATCTTGAACTCTTGCTCGCGGAAAAGGTGTTTCCACTCGACCCGGATGAATGTCCAGCCGCGGGCCATCAACGCCTTTTCGCGCTGCCGTTCGGCGAAGAGGGCCTCATCCGTCGGCTGGAAGTCGAAGTACTTCACCCTGCCGTCGAATTCCAAGGCCACTTTCTTGTCCCGCCAAGCGAAGTCGAGGCGGTGCTGGCCTTCCGCGGACCAGACGACCACCTGGAGCTCAGGAGGCTCGATACAGAGACGGTGGACCAGCTCGCGGGAGAGGGTTTCGCCCGGAGATTCGGAGCGGGAATCGCCATCTTCGATGGCTCGGCGCAGCGCCAGGACTCCGTTTCTTCCAGTCAAGGCAGAGCACATCTTCCGGAGCTTCGCCACGTCCGCACCCTTCCGCAGGGCGTGGTCCATCAAAACCAGGGACTGCCGGTAGTTCAGCATGAGGCAGCAATCCACCACCGTCCGCTCCAGCGACGTGCAGGGCAGACCGTCCACGAACGTGACGTCCTCGGCCCCCAAAGAGCGGGTGTGTGCCACGACGTCCTTGCCGTGGGATATGCGCGAGGGACAGGTCTGCTGAGTGAGGTGAACGAGATCGTCCACGTCCCAGAGGAACAGCCCATGAAGCCGGGCGCCCGAGGTGTGGCTGTAGACAAAGCCGCCGCCCGACGTCGTCAGCGTTCCATGGGCATGGGCCGCGATCAGCTGTCGACTGCGCACCCAGGGCTTCTGACTCGCCCAGATGCTGCCGCGAATGTAGCAGCCGCGTCTGAGCCGGACCAAGTCTCCGGAGCGTACCGATGCGGAAATGGCGCGGGAATTCAGGCCAGCTTCCAAAAGCTCCTCTGTGCGCCACAGGTCCACTCCAACCGGGAGCCCACGGCTCGATGCGTTTGACATACCTCCAGCCTCCGCTGGTTGCCTGGCCTCGAAAAGACAGAGGTGTGCCTATGTGGATAATCCCGGGTCGACGGTTCCCTGCGCCCCAGCTGGTCACGAACATCGAGTATGCAGGGAACCGTCGAAACGGCGCGGAGAACGACGGCGGGAGGCGGCCAGTGGGCCAGCGCTTAGGGGTAGTACTGCGCCAGGGTTTCGGCCTTGAACTCGAAGAAGGTCCCGGATTCGATGGCCAGCCGGGCGTCGTCCACCATCTTCACCACAAAGCGCTCGTTGTGGATGGAGATCAGCGTGGCGGAAACCATCTCCTTGGCCTTGAACAGGTGGTGGATATAGGCCCGCGAGTAGTTGGCGCAGGCGTAGCAGTCACACCCCTCCTGGAGCGGCCCGAAGTCGCGTTTGTACTTGGCGCCGGAGAGGTTGAAGCGGCCGGCAGGAGTGTAGAACGCGGAGTTGCGGGCCACCCGGGTGGGGGAGACACAGTCGAAGGTGTCCGCGCCGTTTTCGATTGCGGTGAAGATATCGTCCGGCTCGGAGATGCCCAGCAGGTGCCGCGGCTTGTCCTCCGGCAGCTCCTCGTTGCACCAGCGCACAATCGTGCCCAGGTTTTCCTTCTCCAGCGCCCCGCCGATGCCGTAGCCGTCGAAATCCATGGCGCCAAGGTCCCGGCAGGCCTTCCGGCGCAGGTCCTCATACTGCGCACCCTGAATCACACCGAAAAGGGCCTGGTATGGCTTGCCCACCCGCTCGGAGGTCAGCCGGAAATGCTCCTCCAGGCAGCGCAGAGCCCACAGCCGGGTGCGCTCCAGCGATTCCTCCTGGTAGCCGCGGGAGTTCTGCAGCGTGGTCAGCTCATCGAACGCGAATATTATGTCCGCGCCGATCTGGTGCTGGACCTGCATCGAAATTTCGGGGGAGAACCGGTGGCGGTCCCCATTGAGATGCGATTTGAACCAGACGCCGTCGTCGTCGATGTGGGCAAGGCGTTCCTTGCCGGGAGCTACGGCGTCGTCCGGGACAGCCGCGTCCGCGGAAGACACAGTCTTCATGTCGATGACCTTCTTGAACCCGGACCCGAGGCTCATCACCTGGAACCCGCCGGAGTCCGTGAACGTCGGCCCGGACCAGTTCATAAACGCACCCAGCCCGCCGGCCTCGTCCAGGATGTCTGCTCCGGGCTGCAGGTACAGATGATACGCGTTGGCCAGGAGCGCTTGTGCCCCCAGGTCCGCCATGGATTCCGGCAGGACGGACTTCACCGTAGCTTTGGTCCCGACGGCGATGAACGCCGGGGTGCGGATCTCGCCATGGGGCGTGGTGATGGTCCCCGTGCGGCCCAGGAATTCGCCGCCATTGGCAGATATCTGCCTGGCCGACGGCGCACAGCTGTCAGCAAGGCGGGTGCCAACGGTGAAGCAGAACTGGGACTGGTCAGCGGCGGCGACGGCCGCCGGCGTGGCGGGATCAGCTGCGACGGGATCAGCCGGGACATCCGAAACGGAGACAGATGTAGCGGAGGCGGGGTTGGCTGGCACGGTTCCAGTGTGCCAGCAAACGCCGCCGATCCCTCAGTGGGCCGCTTCCGATGTGGGGTAGTTCTCAGCCCGCCAGCTTTCCCAGAGCAAATGGATGGACTCCAGTTTGTGGGCACCAAGATCAAACGTCGAGGCGATCACCATGGCGCCGCCTTGGGGCCTTACCCCTTCAATGACGGGCTGGTCCGCTACGATCAGCAGGCCGTCCCCGTGTTCCGCGTAACTGTGGACGGTGAGTCCCACCTGGTGGTTGCTGCGGAACCAGACCTTCCCGGTGATCTCCTCGCCGGTGGCAAGCGTCAGCCCGTACGGCTCACCCGGCGCAGGCACGTCCGACAATCCGAGCTTTTCGATTTCGGAATCGGAGGTGCCGGGAAATTCGAAGAACAACGTGTGCCGCTTGCCGTGCGGGTGGTGTTCCAGCGCGAAGCGGAGTTGCTGGAGGAACGTCAGCCATCCCTGGGTGATGTCCTCATCCCAGGCCGCCCATTCCGAGTTGTGGTCCAGGGCAGCACGCGTGACACTGACCAGAGTCCCGGCGGACACCGGTTTGAGGTCGAAGACATCGCCGCCGTTGGTGGTCAGGCTGGTGTGGTCCGGGGCTTCAACGACGTTGCTGCTGAAGTAGATCCCGTCAATCTCATTCGCCAGTTCATCGGCCTCCCAGCCGTGCCACTGGGCCACTTTGGCCGGTTCACGCAGCATGGTCCAGACCTGCGGCGCGTCAGCATTTATCACCACGCTCAGATTGTTCGTCATAGCCCGAATCTACAACGCAGGCGCGGCCCCGGGTAGAGGTAATTCCTCCACCCGGACAATCTCAGGCCCGGACGGCCTCGAGTTCGTTGCTGATCCGGCGCTGGAGTTCGCCCACACCGATCGTTTCAGACCCGCCGTGGGCCCGCAGGAACAGCAGGGATTCGAGGCGCAGCAGCCGCCACTCCCGCTCGGCCTCATGGTTGGAGTTGTCGATCGAGCGGAAGATCTCTTTGTCGTACAGGTTGGGTTCGTTCAGCGAACGCTGGCGCACCTTGGCGTTCATCCGGGCCTTGAACGGGTCCGTTTCCTGGTTTTCCGGCAAACGCAGCAGCTTTTCATAGACTTCGGCGCGCTCCTCCTGACGGTCCTGGCGGCAGATGAAGCTGGACAACGCCAGCGATGCCTCCACGGACGCCCACCGGCCCGGGTTGCCGTCGAACGGCAGGACGTTGAGCAGGTCCGCCACCGTGAGCGCCCCGTCCGGATCCTTCAGCGTAATGAACAGTTCGTGGGCAAGATCGCTGAGGTCCTTGAGGCAGCTGCCGGATTTGAAGTTGATGCCCTTGGCCAGCTTGTCCGCCAGCAGCAGCACACCAACGGCGTCCGGGTGGGCTTCCGCGGCAGCTTCCACCACCGCTTCGGGAGTGCCCTGCGGCGCCGGAATCCGCGCGAGTTCTTCCGTGGAGGGCCCGCTCGCCGCGGGCGGGATGGCTGGCAGGGGAGGTACGACGACGGCGGGAGCCGCCGGGGCTTCCTCCCCTTCGCCGGTGTGCTGGGGCTGTTCGGCAGGGGGTTGAGCCGCGACCGGAAGCTGCGTGACGGCGTCGGGCGTGGCGTCCTGAAGGGCGGCGTCCGGAACCGTGATGACCAGGACTGTTGGGTCCAGGATCTTGACGGTGGAGCCGGCGGCGATGCGGAGGGTGCCGCCGCCCGTAAGGTTCGCCAGGACCACCGCAGGGGTCCCGAAATCATCCTGTTCAAACTCCACATGCTGAATTTCGGCGGTGCGTTCACCGTCAGGGAGAAGGAGCTGATCGCCGGTGGTCAGAGATCCAGCCTGCTGTTCGCTGTAGTGCCGGGCGGCTGGGTTTTCGGTCATGGGAGTCCTTAAGTTCTCTTGCGGTCCGCCCTACAGTCTACAAAGCGGGGCGCCGGAAGTCGGGGACGCCGGGGATCCCTCGGGCGTCAGTGACCCACTCCGGCAAAGGCCAGCGCCTGGCGGACCAGGGCGCCGCGGCCGCCGCTGAATTCGAGCTGGACGTCGGCGCTGAGCACTTCCGCCGGAGTCATCCACGTCAGTTCCAGGGCATCCTGGCGGGGCTCGCATTCGCCCGTCACGGGAATGACGTACGCCAGGGACACCGCGTGCTGGCGTTCGTCAGTGAAACCCGTCTGGGACGGGGCAGGGAAGTATTCGGCCACCGTGAAGGGGACCGGGCTGATGGGGAGCTGCGGAAAGGCGAGCGGCCCCAGGTCTTTTTCCATATGGCGCAGGAGTGCGGCGCGGATGGTCTCGCGGTAGATCACGCGGCCCGATACCAGCGACCGGATCATGTTCCCGTCCTCATCGGCCTGGAGCAGCGTGCCAACCTCGTTCACAAAACCCAGCGGATCCAGCCTGACCGGCACGGCCTCCACATAGATCATGGGGAGCCTCCCCCGGGCCTCAAAAAGGTCTTCTTCGGAGAGCCAGCCGGGATTGGGGTCAGGAGTGCGAACGTTCATGGTTAAGTTCTACCTCATCGGACGGCCGGGGCCGCTGAGGGGTGAGCTCTCAGCGTAAAGCGTTGTGCAAAGCGCCGGAATATCAGCCCTCAGCAGGATCACTGCGCGGAGAGGCGCTGAGAGATCCAGAGGGTGGGCGGGACATGCGGGGCGCGTGTGGTTGCGGCGGTGCCGTCGGCGTCGGGGTTGGCCAAGTGCAGGGTCCGGCCGAAGGCTTCCTCGGTTTCGCTGACATCCAGCCCGGCGGCGGCGAGCCGGTCCCGCAAGGCGCCCAGATCGCCGTCGTACTCAAATCCCAGGCCGGACCGCGGCGCACCGGACGCCGGGCGCACCATCAGCACCCCGCCGTTCTTGGCGGTAAAGTCTGCGGTTTCGTCGGCGTCCGGGACGGGGCGGAACCTGGCACCGATGTCCTGCAGCGTCACCGCGGCCGCGCCGGGATCCGCCGTAAACCAGACCCCGACGACGGTCAGCGCCGGATCAGCGTCAGCCGAGTTTGGCTCCCGCGCGCCTTTGTCCGCAAGGAAGCTGAAGCCGTCCCGGCCGGTGATGCGGCAGGACTCGCCGTGATCAGCGGCGATGAGCTCGGCGACCGTATTTCCGGATTCCGCCGCGGCCAGGGCGGTGCGCCGGGCGAATTCGGCCAGATCGCCCACCTCGACGCCGAGGGCCGTGGTGCCTTCATCCGTAGCACCGGCGTCGGTCAGATGCAGGGCCAGCCGACCGGAGCCGGCGTCGAACTCCCGCCACGGGCCGTGATCAACGGTTTTGGCCAGGCCCAGGGCCCTGAGGAGTTGCTCCCAACTGTCCGGCCGGGAGGTGAAATGGACGGGTCGGACACGCAGCATCAGGTTCCTCCTCGAAACAGGACAGGTCGGCTACGGCCATCATGCCACTTCCTGCGGAAGGCAGGCAGAATAGGGCCATGGCCGTTGAACTCGAGGAACTGCTGGTAGCGGACGCGGCGGCGTGGCGGCTGTGGCTGGAAGCCAACCACAACGACAGCCCTGGCGTGTGGCTGGTGCTTCACAAGAAGGGCGGCAACACCACCGAGCTGGGCTACGAAGCAGCGCTGCAGGAGGCGCTGTGCTTTGGCTGGATCGACGGGCAAGGCAAACGGCGCGACGATGACAGTTCCTTCCAACGGATGACCCGCCGCGGCCCGAAGAGCGTCTGGTCGGCGCGGAATGTGGACCGTATCGGGAAGCTCGAGGCTGCCGGCCGGATTACGGCAGCGGGCCGCGCGGCCGTCGATGCCGCTAAGGCGGACGGGCGCTGGGAGGCAGCCTATGTAGGCCAGGCGACGGCGGAAGTCCCGCCGGACCTGGCCGCCGCGATCGCCGCCGTTCCGGCGGCCCAGTCCATGTTCGACGTCCTCACCGCCGTGAACCGGTATGCCCTGATTTACCGGACGAATTCAGTGAAGCAGGCCTCCACCCGGGAACGGAAAATTGCCGGCTTTGTGGAGATGCTGGCCCGGGGCGAGGCGCCGTACCCGCAGAAGAAAAAGCCCGCCGCGGGTCAGTAGAGCCCGATTCCGGCAGGCTCAATCACCGGGATTAGTCGTCGTCCAGGGGGAAGGCGACGGCTTCGCCCACCACCCGCAGGCAGAGTTCCATGCCGGGCCGGGCGATGGAGGCGTTCCAGTGCCGGATGGTGATGACTTCGCCGCCGCCGGGGTAGCGGTGGTCGGCGCGGCCGGCCAGTTCCGGCGGCACAGAGAGTTTGAGGCGCACGGTGGTTTCCGGGCCGAAGTAGTCGGTGTCCACCACCACGCCGCGGATGGGGCCATCCTCGGCAATGCGGATCTGCTCCGGACGCAGCATCAGCTGCACCCGGCCCTGGGCAGGAGGGCGGCGCACGGGAATTTCGCCCAGTGAGCACGTGGCCAGCGAGCCTTCCATCCAGGCGTCCAGGATGACGGCGTCGCCCAGGAACTCTGCGGTGGCGCGGTCCGCGGGGCGGGTATAGACCACAAACGGGTTGCCGATCTGGGCCAGCTTGCCGCCGCGCATCACCGCCACCTGGTCCGCGAAGGACAGGGCCTCGGACTGGTCGTGCGTGACCAGGATGGTTGTCACGCCGGCTTTGTTGAGAACCTTGGCCACGGCCCGCCGGGTGGCCACGCGCAGGCCGGCATCCAGGGCTGAAAAAGGCTCGTCGAGCAGCATCAGTTCCGGTTCGCGGGCCAGCGCACGGGCCAGGGCCACCCGCTGCTGTTGCCCGCCGGACAGCTGATGTGGCCTCCGCTTGGCCATGGAGGCGTCCAGCGAGACCATGGCCAACAGCTCGCTGATCCGGCCTTCCGCCGCGCGGCGGCCACCCGCCAGCTTGGCGGTGTCCAGGCCGAACGCGATGTTCTGGCCCACCGTCAGGTGCGGGAAGAGCGCCCCGTCCTGGGCCACGTACCCCACCTGGCGCTTGTGCGCAGGCAACCATACGCCGTCGCCCGCCACCTTGGTGCCGTTGAGCGAGATGCTGCCGGTGGCGGGGTGTTCAAAGCCGGCGATCAGCCGCAGCAGAGTGGTCTTGCCCGAGCCGGAGGGCCCCACGATGGCGGTGGTGCCGCCCTTGGCCACGGACAGGTTGACGCCCTTGAGGACGGCCTGGGAGGCAAAGTTCTTGGTGACGTCGGCGATCTGCAGGTGGCTGTTGGTGGAAGGTGCCACAGACGGCGCGATCCGCGGTTCCGGAAGCCTGGAGGGGGATTGTTCGGTCACTGTCCGGCTACTTTCTTGGACTGCTGGAAGAGAAGATAGGTCATTGGCGCCGAGAGCAGGATCATCAGCAGGGCGTACGGGGCGGCGCCCGCGTAGTCGATTTCGCTGCTCTTGCTCCAGAACTCGGTGGCGAGCGTCCGGGTCCCGTTCGGGGAGAGCAGGAGTGTGGCGGTCAGCTCGTTGGCGATGGCCAGGAACACCAGGGCAGCGCCGCCCGCGGCCGCCGGCGCGGTCAGCCGCAGCGTGACCCGGATGAAGGCCAGCAGCGGCGGTTTGCCCAGGGCTTGGGCGGCTTCGTCGAGTTCCTTGGGGGCCTGGGACAGGCCGGCGCGGAGATTGACCAGCGCCCGGGGCAGGAACAGCAGGACGTACGCGGCCACCAGCACTCCGGCCGTCTGGTAGACGCCGGGGACCAGCCGGATACTGACGGTAACGAACGCGAGGCCCACCACAATCCCGGGCAAGGAACTGGTGACGTAGTTTGAGAGCTCCAACGACTTGCTGAACCAGCTGGGGTGCCGCACCGCAAGGAAGGCCATGGGGAATGCGACGACGGTGGTCACCACCGCGCCGGCCAGGCCGTAGCCGAGTGTGGTCAGGAGGGCCGGAGCGAACTCGTCGGCAGCCCAGACCGCGGAACCGCCCGCGGTGATCCAGCGCAGGACAAAAAACACCGGCAGCCCGAAGGCCAGTCCCGTCAAAGCAAGCAGGGACAGCTGCGCCGGAACCTGGTAGGCGTGCAGCGGCAGGCGCAGGGCCTTGGCCGGGGCGCCGGATCCTACACGGGCATAGCGGGCCGTGCCGCGGCCGCGGACCTCCACCACCAGCAGGATCAGGCAGAAAAACACCAGGACGCTGGCGAGCATATTGCCCGCGGTCCCGTTGAACGTGGACTGGTACTGGACCATGATCGCGGTGGTGAACGTGTCGAAACGGATCATCGCGAACGCACCGTATTCGGCGAGCAGGTGAAGGCCTACCAGCAGAGCGCCGCCGGTCATGGCGATGCGGAGTTGCGGCAGGACCACCCGGAAAAAGACCCGCCAGTTGCCGAGCCCCAGCGCGGCGGCGGACTGTTCGATGGCCGGGTCCAGCCGGCCGAGTGTTGCGGCCGCCGGGATGTACACCAGCGGGAAATAGGAGAGCGTGGCGATCAGGACACCGGAGCCCAGCCCGGCCAGGGACGGGACCGCCGAGACCCAGGCGTAGCTGTTTACAAACGCCGGAATGGCGAGCGGCGCTGCCAGCAGCACCGCCCAGATTTTGTGGCCGCGGAGTTTGGTCCGCTCCACCAGCCAGGCACCGCCAACGCCGAGGACGATGCTGAGCGGAATGGTGATCACCATTAGCAGGACCGTGTTGAGCAGGAGCTCGCCCACTTTTGGCCGGAAGATCAGTTCGACGGCGGTGTCCCACCCGGTTGCCGCCGTCATGTACACGACGTACCCCAGCGGTACCAGGGAAAACAGGGCGATCAGCACTGCCAGGATGGACACCGCGGAAACGCCGAGAGGCGGGCGGGGGCTCGTGCCCCGGCCCGCCGTCGTTGTGCTCCCCGCTGAGGGGGGAGCCGATAGATCAGTGGTCACTGAAATTACAGGAGTCCTGCCTTGGTCATCAGCTCGGTGACCTTCGTGGAGTTCAGCTTGGCCGGGTCCACGGTGGGCGCCTGGAGGTCCTTGACCGGAACCAGCTTGTCGTTGGCGGGTACCTCGGAAGCGATGGCGTACTCGAACGAGGTGCCGTTCTTGAGGACCTCCTGGCCCTTCTTGCCGGTAATGAACTTCAGGAAGGCCTGGGCAGCCGCGGCGTTCTTGGACGACGTCAGCACGCCGCCGCCGGAGACGGACACAAACGCGCCCGGATCCTGGTTCTTGAAGTAGTACGGGGTGACGTTCTTGGAGTTCTCGCCGGTCTTGGCCTGGTCACCGTAGTAGTAGTAGTGGTAGATCAACGCGGCGTCTACTTCACCGGCGTTGACTGCCTTCATGGCGGCACTGTTGCCCTTATAGGCTGTGAAGTTTTCCTTCATGCCCTTGAGCCATTCCTCGGTAGCTGCCTCGCCCTTGAGTTCCATCAGCGCAGCCACAATCGCCTGGAAGTCGGCGCCGGACGGTGAAGCGGCCCACTTGCCTTTCCACTCCGGGTTGGCCAGGTCCAGCATGGACTTGGGCAGGTCGCCTTCGCTGAGCTTGGTTTTGTCGTACACCAGGACGGTGGAGCGGGCGGCGATGCCCGTCCACTTGTTGGTGCTGGGGCGGAACTCGGCCGGAACCTGGTCCACGGTGGCCTTGTCGACGTCAGCAAAGAGGCCGGCGTTTTCAACCTGCGCCATGGCGGGGGAGTTTTCGGTGAGGAAGATGTCAGCCGGGGACGCGGCGCCTTCCTGGACGATCTGGTTGGAGAGCTCAGTGTCTGAACCCTGGCGCATGGTCACCTTGACGCCGGTCTCCGCGGTGAAGGCGTCGATCCATTCCTTGGTCAGGCTCTCGTGCTGCGCGTTGTAGACCGTGATTTCGCCGGCGGCTTTGCCGTCTGCGGCGGAGGAGCCGGTTGCTGCCGGTGTGGTGCTGCCACCACAGGCGGTCAGTCCGAGGGCTGCGGTGGCGGCAAGTGCGATGCCGGCCAGGGCGCTGTTGCGGATCTTCATTGGGGCTACTTTCTGGGGAAAAGTGTGCGGACCGACGGTCTTGGCGAGCCTGTAGTTAGGGTTGGCTCACTCGAGAAACTGTAGGTTAGCCAAACCTAAGACACCAAGCGGCGCGGGCCTTAAGTGATAAGGATCACACGCATTACGCAACTGTTGCGTGCCCTAATTGGTTCGCGTTTTCTGCTGAATGGCCGCGGCGGCCTCCAGCGCCATCCAGGCCTGCAGCTGGGTGGAAAGCTCGACGGCGGCACCTGGCGGGTAGGTGGTGGTCGCCGGGTTTACCGCGTGGACGGAAAACACATACCTGCCGTTGCCGGCTGTTGCTGCTCCGGCTGGCCGGCGGCCCGCCCAGAAGGCCTCGGCGGTAGCAGTCACCAGCTCCCTGGCCGTGTTCCGCGCGGATTCCGGAAGCCGGGCGTCGACGGCGGCGAGTGCCAAATACCGGCAGAGAATCCCGGTGAAGAGTCCGCCGTCGCCCGTTCCGTCGCAGCGGAGGACGCGGGCGGAACTGCCCGGCGCTGTGGTGTGCACCGTCAGGTGCTGGGCTACGCCGTCAATGACCGCCGAGGTCCGGGCGAGGTTGGCATCGCCGCCCAGCTCCAGCAGGGCTCCCAATACGGGGCCTTGGTTGTAGGTGTAGATGGTGTTCTCCACCGTCACTTCACCGGCCGGGCTTAGCCGCGCCCCGTCGATATAGAGGCGCCGGGCCTCGTCGAACAGCACGCCATTGAGCCAGTCCACCAGCCGCTGCGCCTTGGCTTGCTGGCCTGTCCGGGCGTAGTAGAGCGCCACGGGGGCGGTGGCCGGCGTGTTCTTGAAGTCGCGCTTTTTGCTCCAGAAGGTCCCGCCGCCCAGGTCATCGGTGGAGGCGGAATCGAACTGCAGGGTGAGGGTCTCCTGGATTCCGGCGTTACGACGGCGTCCACGTTTGTGCGTCTCCTCGGCCAGGGTTTGCAGGCGGTGCGTCGCCAGCGCCAACCAGGCCATGTCGTCGTAGTAGCTGTTGACGAAGGTGAAGGCGTTGCGCAGCCGGATGCCCGTGACCAGCCTGGACGCGAGCCTGCCGGCGCTGGGGCGGCGCGGGCCGTTGAACCTTGCTGCGGGGGTGGCTCCGTTGCCCAGTTCGCGGCGCCCGGCGTCCACCAGGCAGTCCACGTAGTGGGCCTGCCACCAGTAGTGCCATGGGTGGAGGAGATTCTTCAGGTGTTTCGACGGCCACTGCACGGCGGCGAGGTGGGTTCCCGGCAGGAACAGCAGCCGGCGGCCGAAGAGGGCGGTGACGGAGCGGGCCGCCACGTTGGCGCGCTCCGGCCAGTCGGCGGGCTGCCAGTCGGTGGGTTCGGCATCCGTCATGCGTTTAGCCTAGCGGGTGCGGCCCGACCGAATTTCAGTTAACATTCACTAACTATTGTTTCGCGCCGGTCACCGGTTTCGGAGCCGCATCAAGGAGGATGTATGGACGTCTTGGGTACTGTCGCGCTGATTACGGGTGGGGCCTCCGGGCTGGGGGCTGCCACGGCGAAGCGCCTGTTCGACGCCGGCGCCTCGGTGGTGCTGATCGACCTGCCGTCCTCCGCCGGTGCGGCCTACGCCGCCGAGCTCAACGCGGCAGCGCTGAACGCGGTCGGCAACGGCTCCGCCGGCGGCTCAGGGGCGCGGGCCGCCTTTGTCCCCGCAGACGTCACCAACGAAGCTGAGGTGCAGGCCGCCGTGGACACCGCCGTGGCGCTCGGGCCGCTCCGCATTGTTGTGAACTGCGCCGGCGTCGCCACCCCGGGCAAGGTCCTGGGCCGGGACGGCGTCCTCCCGCTGGACACATTCAACCGCGTCATCCAGGTTAACCTCATCGGGACTTTCAACGTGCTGCGCCTTGCGGCCGCGGCCATGGTTTCAACGGAACCCGTGAACACTGCGCTGGGCGGCCCTGAGCGCGGCGTCATCATCAATACCGCCTCCGTGGCTGCCTTCGACGGGCAGATCGGCCAGCCGGCCTACGCCGCGTCCAAGGGCGCCGTCGCCGCCATGACTCTGCCGCTGGCCCGGGAACTGGCCCGATCGCTGGTGCGCGTCGTGACCGTCGCGCCGGGCATCTTCGAAACACCCATGATGGCAACGCTGTCTGACGAAGCCCAGGCTTCCCTGGGCCGGCAGGTCCCGCACCCGTCCCGTCTGGGCAAGCCCGCGGAATACGCCAGCCTGGTGGCCCACATTGTGGATAATGCGATGATCAACGGCGAAACCATCCGGCTCGACGGCGCCATCCGGATGGGACCGAAATGAGCCGGCCCCGCACCACCGAACCGCAGACCCCCGGGCCGGCCAGTTCGAAACCCCCTACTTCGGAACCGGCTACTTCCGAACCGGCTACTTCGAAACCCCCTACTTCGGAACCGGCGATCGACGACCTGCCCACCGCCGATTTTTTCGCTTACGAGTCCTTCCTCAGCGCCAAGGAGCGGGCCAAGCTGGCCGAGCTGCGCGAGTTCCTGGCCACGGAGATCGCCCCGCACGCGTCGGACTGGTGGAACAAGGCGGAGTTCCCGGCGCACATCCTGCCCAAGCTCGCCGCGCTGGAGCTGAGCACGCCGGCGCAGCGCGGCTACAGCAACCTCTTCGCGGGACTGGTCATCGCCGAGATGACGCGCGTCGATACGTCGATCGCCACCTTTTTCCTGGTCCACCACGATCTGTTTGTGGAGTCGCTGTACGGTTTTGGGTCGGCCGGCCAGAAGGCGAGGCTGCTTGCGGACGCTTCAAGCCTGCGCATCACCGGCGCGTTCGCGCTGACCGAGCCCGGCCATGGTTCCGATGTGGCCGGCGGCATGGAAACCCGTGCCCGGCGCATTTCCAGCGCAACGGGAGAGCCCGACGGCGACGGCGACTCGTGGGTGCTCAACGGCGCCAAGCGCTGGATCGGGAACGGGACGTTCTGCGACTACATGCTGGTGTGGGCCAGAGACGAGGCTGTGGCCGCCAACGGGCAGGGTGCCGTCCGAGGGTTCATCGTGGATGCCTCCTTGCCGGGTGTGAGCCGGAGCCGGATCGAGAACAAGATTGCCCTCCGCACCGTGCAGAACGCGGACATTGTGTTTAAGGATGTCCACGTCGCCGAGTCCGACCGGTTCGCCGGCATCAACAGTTTCGAAGACACCAACCAGCTCCTGCGTGGCTCGCGGATCATGGTGGCGTGGCAGGCCGTGGGGCAGCAGCTGGCGGCGTTCGACGTCGCCCGGCAGTACGCCGTCGAACGCCACCAGTTCGGCCGGCCGCTGGCGAAATTCCAGCTTATCCAGCTGCAGCTGGTGACCATGCTGGGCAACGCGGTGGCGAGCATGGCCATGATGGCGCGTGTTGCCCAATTGCAGGACGACGGCGCGGCGGACATGCCGCAGGTGGCCCTCGCCAAGGCGTACACCAGCGCCCGGATGCGCGAGACCGTGGCGCTGGGCCGGTCCATCCTCGGCGGCAACGGCATCGTGACCGACTACCGGATGGCCAAAATCTTCGCGGACGCCGAGGCCATCTACACCTACGAGGGCTCGTTCGAAATCAACACGCTCATTGTGGGCCGGGCGGTCACCGGCGTCTCAGCGATCGTCTGACCGGGCTGCGCCGGCGCGAATGGGCAGCTGATCCCTTCAAAACTTGGATCTGAGCGGATTGGCTGCCATCTCGCGCTCAATCAGCGAGGAGAGGCTGCTTTTCGCCGGCTTCGATCTTCGCGTCCAGGCTGTTGCCTTTCACGGGCATGGGGCAGGTGCCGTATGGGGTGAAGGCGCTAGGGTAGTTGATGGCGCGGTTGAAGTCCAGGACCACAGTGGCTTTCCCTGACGCATCAACCCGGGGTCTGGGGGTTGAGACTTTGCGCCACTCATCCGTTGATTCGCCGTTGGTGTCGTCGTGGAACGTGATGGTCAGCGCCCCCAGTTTTTCCTCCTCGGCGTGCAGCCGGTACTCGTGGTCAATGCCCGGCAGCCGGAAAACCACCTCGCCCACCGAATAATGCACGCCTTCCACCAGGGGATTGGCGGTTCCGATCGGGATCGCCACCGGCTCGGGATACGCCTCGTAGGCTGCCTCGATCACCATGTCCGGGTTGTAATCGAAGGTGGGAACGCCGTCGAACTCCCTCAGCACCGGCGACCCGGAATCGTGGGTCCGGATGGCGTACCGGTCCGCGCGCATGGCGAGTTCCACCACTACCTGCTGCCCGTCCGCACCGCCGAACTGCACCCACATCAGGGATTCTTCGTTGGTGAGGGAGGCCGTAATTGTCCCGTCCACGGGCTCGCCGGTTTCCGCCAGCGTCAGGCTGTCGTGTGCCGCAGCGGTGAGTGCCGCCGTCGTGCCGTCCGTTGACCAGAGGCCGGGGGCCAGGTCGACGGCGGCGGGCCGGGATTCCAGCCACTGGAAGGAGGTGAGGGTCAGCCAGCCGTGGCGGGTGGCGAGGGCTTTGTTCCGGTTGGTGCGGAAACGCTGCCAGCGTTCCAGCTGCGCGGCGGCGTTGGCGGTGGTATTCATGATTCCTCCAGAAGGCGTCTGCATACGGTTCATTCCACCACGGCCGCGCTGCTGCCGGGGCTCTTGTTCTGCCGCGGGCGGAGAGTAACGTCGAAGGCGGCGGAGTATCGTTCCAGCACTACCACGGCTGACCTTGGAGGAACCATGAAAATCGCGGTCCTGGGTACGGGTTTCGCAGGCCGGACCCTGGCGGGCGCGCTGTCCGCGCTGGGACACGACGTGGTGGTGGGAACCCGCGACCCGGGCAAGACTCTTGCCCGGAGCGCGCCGGACGCCATGGGCACGCCACCCTTCAGCGAGTGGCACGCAGCCAACCAGCACATAACACTGGAAACGTTCGCGGAGGCAGCAGCCGGGGCGGAACTGATACTCAATGCAACCAACGGCGCGGGTGCGCTCAGCGCCCTCGGTGCGGCGGGCTCGGCCAACCTTTCGGGGAAAGTCGTGGTGGACGTTTCCAATCCGCTCGACTTCTCCCAGGGCATGCCGCCGGTCCTGAACCCGGTCAACACGGACAGTAACGCCGAACGGATCCAGCACGCGTTCCCGGAGGCGCGGGTGGTCAAAACCCTCAACACCATGAACGCCGGGCTGATGGTTGACCCCGGACGGCTGGGCGGCGGGGACCACTCGGTGTTTGTCTCCGGCGACGACGCGAGCGCCAAGAGCACCGTGACGGCCCTTCTCCAGGAGTTGGGCCACCGCGATATTATTGACCTCGGAGACATCGCCACCGCACGGGGAGCGGAGATGATGCTCCCGGTGTGGCTGCGCCTGTGGTCGGCGTTTGGTACTGCGGATTTCAATTTCAAGATCGTCCGCTGACGTCCGGCGCGGCAGTGGCGGGGACCAGCGCAATATCTGAGACGGATTCCGCCTTCGCCATCCCGTGCGGGTAGCATCGATAGCTAGTAACGTGGCTCACAGTATCCAGCGCAGTGTACGAGCCAAGTCCGAACCCTCGAAAGACAGTTTCCATGGCTAACACTGCAATGAATTCCGCAACCGACCTCGCCTCTGAACTGAGGGCCGATGTCCGGCGCGTCTCCACCCTGCTGGGCGAATCCCTGGTCCGCCAGCACGGGCCTGAACTCCTGGATCTGGTGGAGCAGGTGCGCCTCCTCACCAAGGAGTCCAAGGAAGCCGCCCGTGGCGGTGCCGATGCTACCGGCCCCTGGAGCGCGCACGACGTCGTCGAGCAGGTCCGCGAACTGCTCGGCTCCCTGCCGATCGAGCAAGCCACTGACCTTGTGCGTGCGTTCGCGTTCTACTTCCACCTTGCCAACGCGGCCGAGCAGGTCCACCGGGTCCGCGGCCTGCGGACGCGGCAGGAGAAGGACGGGTGGCTGGCCAAGGCCGTCACCGAAATCGCCGCGAAGGCCGGGCCCGAAGTCCTGCAGGAAGTGGTCAACAGGCTGGACGTCCGCCCCATCTTCACAGCCCACCCCACCGAGGCTTCGCGCCGTTCCGTGCTGGACAAGATCCGCAGGCTCTCCGATGTCCTGGCCGAGCCCACGAAGGAAGGCACCACCGAGCGCCGCCGGCAGGACCGCCAGCTTTCGGAAGTCATCGACCAGATGTGGCAGACCGACGAACTGCGCCAGGTCCGCCCCACCCCGGTGGATGAGGCCCGCAACGCGATCTACTACCTCGGCGGCATCCTGACCGACGCCATGCCCGAGATGCTCTCGGACTTCTCGGAACTGCTCGGTGAGCACGGCGTCAGCCTTTCGTCCCAGGACGCACCCATCCGGTTTGGGTCCTGGATCGGCGGCGACAGGGACGGCAACCCCAACGTCACGGCGGCGGTCACCAGGGAAATCCTGCAGATCCAGAACCAGCACGCCGTCCGCATCAGCATCGCGATGATGGACGAGCTGATCTCCATCCTGTCCAACTCCACCGCTTTGTCCGGCGCGGACCAGTCGCTGCTGGACTCCATCGATGCGGACCTGAAGAAGCTGCCGGGCCTGGACCGGCGCGTCCTGGAGCTCAACGCCCAGGAGCCCTACCGCCTCAAACTCACGTGCATCAAGGCCAAGCTCATCAATACGGGCAAACGGGTTGCCGCGGACTCCACCCACGAGCACGGCCGTGACTACCGCTCCACCGGGGAACTCCTCGACGACCTCGAACTGCTGGAGCTGTCCCTCCGCAACCACTCGGCGTCGCTCGTCGCCGATGGCGCGCTGGCCCGGGTCCGCCGCGCCGTTGCCTCCTTCGGCCTGCACCTGGCCACCCTGGACATCCGCGAGCACGCCGACCACCACCATGACGCAGTTGGCCAGCTGATGGACCGCTTGGGCGGCCCCGGCATCCGCTATGCGGAACTGAGCCGCGTTGAACGCTTTGAGGTTCTCGGTTCGGAGCTGGCGTCACGCCGGCCGTTGTCCGGCCACCCGATTAAGCTCGACGGCGTCGCCGACGGCACGTACGACGTCTTCCGCGAGGTCCGCCGCGCCCTGCGCACATATGGCCCGGACGTCATCGAGACCTACATTATTTCCATGACCCGCGGCGCGGACGACGTCCTGGCCGCGGCTGTCCTGGCCCGCGAGGCAGGCCTGATCAACCTGTTCGGCGAATCTCCTTACGCCAGGATCGGGTTCGCGCCCCTGTTGGAGACCGTGGAGGAACTGCGAGCCTCGGCGGAGATCGTGGACCAGCTGCTGTCCGTTCCGTCCTACCGGGACCTGGTCCGGCTGCGCGGTGACGTCCAGGAAATCATGCTGGGTTACTCGGATTCCAACAAGGAATCCGGCGTGATGACCAGCCAGTGGGAGATCCACAAGACCCAGCGGAACCTGCGCGACGTGGCGGCCAAGCATGGCGTCCGTGTCCGGTTGTTCCACGGTCGCGGCGGGTCCGTGGGCCGCGGCGGCGGACCCACCTATGACGCCATCATGGCCCAGCCCAACGGCGTGCTCGAGGGCGAGATCAAGTTCACCGAACAGGGCGAGGTCATCTCGGACAAGTACTCGCTGCCGGAGCTTGCCCGGGAAAACCTGGAGCTGTCCCTCGCGGCGGTACTCCAGGGCTCGGCCCTGCACCGGGACCCGCGCACGTCGGACGACCAGCGCGAACGGTACGGGCACGTTATGGAGATCATCTCCGACGGCGCCTTCGACCGGTACCGGAAGCTGATTGACCATCCGGACCTGCCCGCGTACTTCCTGGCCTCCACTCCGGTGGAGCAG
This sequence comes from Pseudarthrobacter sp. AB1, assembly GCF_014926485.1. Lineage (NCBI taxonomy): Bacteria > Bacillati > Actinomycetota > Actinomycetes > Micrococcales > Micrococcaceae > Pseudarthrobacter > Pseudarthrobacter sp. AB1. The sequence continues at coordinate 92,457 of NZ_PZKO01000018.1, read as the reverse complement.
CTCGGCTCGCTGAATATCGGCTCCCGTCCGTCCAAACGCCCGGATTCCGGGGCAGGGCTCGGCGGCCTGCGCGCCATTCCGTGGGTGTTCGGCTGGACGCAGTCCCGGCAGATCGTGCCGGGCTGGTTCGGTGTTGGCTCGGGACTGAAGGCTGCCCGCGAGGCCGGAAACTCCGCCCAGCTGGTGGAGATGATGCAAAACTGGCACTTCTTCCGGTCCGTTGTCTCTAACGTTGAGATGACGCTGGCCAAAACGGACCTGGACATCGCCGGGTACTACGTGGCCACCCTGGTTCCCAAGGAATTGCACCACATTTTCGTGGCCATCCGTGAAGAGTTCGAACTCACGGTCACCGAGATCCAGAACCTGACCGGTGAGGATGTGCTCCTGGACGCGCAGCCGACGCTCAAGCGTTCGCTTGAGATCCGGGACCAGTACCTGGACCCCATCAGCTACCTGCAGGTGGAACTGCTCCGCCGTGTGCGGGCTGCCCAGGGCGCCGAAGGCGAGAGCATCAGCGGTGCCGAGATCGACGAACGCCTCCAGCGGGCCATGCTGATCACGGTTAACGGGGTAGCGGCCGGCCTGCGCAACACGGGCTAACCCCGGACGCTCTCTCACTATTGCGGCTTTCCCCCCGACGCTCTCTCACCGGCCGTAGTGCACCGCCACGGTCCGGCGGGTGTTGGGGCCATTGGCGTACGCCATGGTGCTGATGCCCACGCCGTACAGGGCCCTGAGTTCTTTCCCGCTCAGGAGCTCCAGGGCATCGCCGGTCCGGGATCCGCTGGGAGTGAGCAGGACGCGGACCTGGTTCTTCAGATCCAGGCCGGTGGCGGGCTCGTCCAGCACCAGGACGGAGCTGCCGTCCGCGATGGCACGGGCAATCAGGACCAGCTGCTGCTCGCCGCCGCTGAGTGTGGGGAAGAACCTGCTGCGGAGGCCGGCGATGCCCACCCTGTCCATGGCCTCCAGGGAAGCAGCCCGGCAGCGCAGCGCACCAGCATGGTTTTGCCGCTGCCGTTCGGTCCCAGGACGGCAGCGGCGGTTCCCGGCAGGACACGGACGCTGACATCCCGGAAGACCCAGTCCGTCCGGCCGTATCCGAAGCCCACTCCGTTGAGCTCGAGCACTTTCCCAGATCCTGTCCCGAACCGGCCCTCCCGCACGCTGCCGGGGCAGACCCTTACCCGGAATAGGAGCACCGGTTGAGCATCTCGGGCTTCGGGTTAGTGGCTGTGCGACGTGTGGGTGTCGGGTGCGGGGACTGCGGGGGCGTCCGTCGGCTCGACGAGGGTGGGGTCTTCGCTGGTCGGAGCCTCGGCGGGTGCCTGCGACGGTGCCGGCGTGGAGTCGTGGCTGTGGCTCCCGGAGTCGAGGGTGCTTGCGAGGGCGGACATGCCGAACCACGTCAGCGCGGCGACCAACACGACACCTGCGGCAAACGGGCTGACCAGGTGGCGCAGGCCGCCCTTGGCGTCCTTGGCGATGAACGCGACGTAGGACATCAGCAGGCCGATCGGAGTCATCCAGGCGCTGCGCTCGGGGAACTGTTCGAAGTGCTGGATGCCGCCGCCGACCAGGCCGACGCCGAAGGAGAGCAGGAGCGAGAACGCGACGAGCGAGATGGCCCGGCCTAGCAGAGGGCGCTCATCGACGAGCACGAACTCGTTGACGATGGTGCCGAGGAGGAACACGACCGCACCGACGATGCAGATGATCGTGTACAGGCCCGGGTTGACCGGATAGTGTACGACGGCGCCGGCGATAAGGGCCGCGCCCATGAAGTAGAGCATCGCGCCGATGTAGCGCGAGTAAAGCGAGGGAGTCCGTTTCGCGAGCTCTGCCTCATAGGAGGCAACGTCTTCGCGGCTGAGGTCGTTCTGAACGGTCATGTCTGGTGAGTCTTTCTTTTCAGGAGTGCGAGAGCAGGCAGCCGTAGCGCCGATACCGGAAGCTGGTGCGGTGTGGCGCTGCGCGTGCTGCTCAGCAGGGCAGAATCGAGCGTCATGTCTCGTTTCCTTGGAACTGGGACGGCTTGGCCCGACACTCTGCAGAGATGGGATGCGCCTCAGAATTGTGGTTCGCGGCATAAACGGCGGTGTTATAGCACCGCTATATGTTGCCTTCGGGTGACCCGAGGAAGGAGTCAGGCGCATGGTTGGAGGAGCATACTAAAGGTCGGTAATTCAGTGCCCCCAAGGCATTGAATCACCGGCCTTTAGTGATTTGTTAGCCTGCGCGGACGAAGGTGACGGCACCCTTGGACGTCATCCAGGTCAGCGGGTGCACGGCGGTTTCGTTCTTCCCGTTCAGGCCTGAGCTGAGGACCTGGCCGTTGCCGACGTAAATTCCTACGTGGCCGGGCTGCATGACCATGTCACCGGGCTGGGGGTCGGTGACCACGGTGCCGTAGTCCATGAACTGCATCGGGCCCAGGTCCCCAACGGGGATGCCAGCGGCATTGAGGGCATTTTCGACCAGCCGCGTGCAGTCCTGGAACATGCCGATCTGAGCGTAGGCGGAGGACACCATGATGGAGTTAATGCCACCGGCTGCGGGGGCGGGAGCCGGAGCGGGCGCAGGCGGGGTGACGGTGACTTTGGCCGAGGCGGGTACCGCGGCCTTCGCGGTTTCCACGACAGGCTTCGGGGCTTCCACTACAGGAGCGGGCATGGTTTCCACGACCGGGCGCTCGAAGGAAATCTGGATGGTGGCATCGGCGGTCAGCGGGGCCTGTACCTGGCTAGCGACCTCGAGGTTGGCGGCCGGTTCAGCTTCGCGCTGGGCGGGGGCGTCCGCTGCCTGGGCGGCAGCAATACCACTGGTCAGCACGAGACTGGAAGCCGCTGCGAAGACGGCAGCCTGGCGGCCTGCGCCGCTGGCATTCGTGGTAACGGATTTGGTCAGTGCGGCAAGAGTGCTGGTCTGGGGGACCGCGCGGCGGCGGCCGTGAGTTTTGCGCATGGGCATGTAAGGGCCTCTCCCACTGCCTGCGAGGTTAGCTGTCGGATTCGGGTGGAAGGCACCCGGCCGCGTCAGGCGCAAAAGTGCACCAGGCACGGCTTCACCCCAAGACCTGCCAGAAGCAGGCCAATAATGGGTTCCCCGTCTCTGCCGGACGAAAAGCGAACGGATCCCGGGCAGCGGCAGAGTTAGGCAATCTGTTCGGGAGTGCCGCCTCAAGGAGAAACCGGCACGACTTAGACCGTACTTCAGACCAGCACTGTTTGTCACATTACGGTAACGGTGTGACATGGAAGTCCGGGCTGGTGTTGCCGTACCCGCTTGCACGGCCGTTCACCCCCAGTACGCCCTCCATCCTTCCTCAAAATATAGAGCCGGGCTTCCCCTTGTTTCTTCCACTGCCGGGTGCAGCTGCTGCTCAACCGGAGCTTCTTCGGCACCTGCAGTGGTATCCAGTGGCAGCACAGTCGAGTTTGCTGTTGAAGGGCTGACGGGCGGGCATTGCGTCCAGACCGTTAAAAAGGCTGTATCGGCCGTTGAGGGTGTCGAGTCCGCCTCTGCGGACCTCGTGTCCGTTCCCGGGTGATTGTCGACGGTATGGCCGGCAGCTTTGCTGTGTGTGTGGGGCCGTGACCTCAACCGGCTACACGGTTTACAGCAATTGGCATCAAGGCCTTTGGCAGAAGACCGGTTAGGCGAGCGGGGCGTCTTTTGACGGGGCGAACGCGTCCCCGGCGCTGAGGTCGGCATCGCGCTCGGCGCTGGAACGGGTGCACGGCATCGGCTCAGCGACGGGCAACATCCTCTCCCGGCACACCGGCTACGACGCCAACGTCACCCGCGCCGTGCTCCAGGCCTGCGCCAGGGTCTGTGAGGCCTGCGGCGATGACTGCGAACAACATGCAGGCATGCACGAGCACTGCCGGATCTGCGCCGAGGCGTGCCGGCGCTGCGAGCAAGCCTGCAATGAACTCCTCACATTCCTGGCTGACCGGCGCCTGCCCTGCAGAGGCCGGCGCGCCCGGCACCTGCAGGGCGTCCAAGGCAACTCTGATCAGCCTCAGTACCGCTTCATGTGTAGCCAGTCCTGCCGCAGCCCCCAGGGCATGAAGGCAGAAGGCCGCCAGCTCGTCCGGGGCAGCTTCGAAACGGAAGTCTCTGCGTCCGCGCCTTCGTGAATGATCTCTGCGATGAAATCCGTGAGGTGCTGATGGGCCCGCCCCGCGTGGCCTCCCTGGTGCAGACGTGCCGCGTCCGCCTCGTTGTTATCGGAGCGGGCGAGCCGCAGCCAGGCGCCCCATCGTTGATATCTCCTGGGAGAAATCCCCGCTGGACCTGTAAGTTTCTGCAGCGATGACGCTGCAGCACTGATTTTCCTTTTGCCGAGGGAAAACTAAGGCCGGCCCCAAGGGGCCAGTCTCACCCGTTTTAAACGCTCAAACGGGGCTCGCTTCGCTCGGGGCTGTAGAAGCGTTTTTCTGTTTTGGCTGCTGTCCTGCCGGATTGTACGTGTCCGCTCCGGCCCGTCTAATACCCTCCTCCGTCGGCCACAGCTCCGCAAGCTCCGCAAGCTTCGCCAGCAGCCAAAACAACGGGGGAGAGGGGACGCTGGCCGGTCACCTAAACCGCACCACCACCAGTAAAACAACTGGGTCCGCGCCCGTACCCGTTTCCCGCTTGACAGACATAGAAGCGTCGGGCGCGCCGATCAGCGCTGTCAGCACACCGAGCGGGATCTCACCCGGAGTGGCGGTGGGTGCCAGGTTGTCCACGAGGATGATGTAGGGGCCGCCAAGGAGGAGGGACGCCGGCAGCAGGACCCGATGGTCCGGGCCCGGCCGGGGCCCGGATCCCCAGCGCGCCCTCCTGGCCGGGTATTCCGCGGCACGTGATAGGTCATCCTTAGGTCTGCGTGGAGGTGTACTGACTCAGGAGTTCGACGACGGCGGCCATCGCCGCCGGGATGGCGGCGGACACGGGCGGTGTCAGCCCGATGCCGTCGGTGACGTCGGCCGGAACGCAGCCCACCACATAGGTCACGGGGGCCTCGCCGCCCAGCGATCTGAGCTTGCCCAGGACGGCGGCAGGATCCATGCCGTGCGGGTCCAGGGTGGCGCCGGCGTCGAGATCTTCACTGCGGATCCGGAGCACACGGAGGCTGCCCGGGGCTTCGTTGTGTACCGTCCCGAGCTCCGGCGGCACGGCATCCACAAGCACCAGCATGTCCACTCCGGCCAGGAGATCGTAGGCCAGGTGCATGCCGCGGATGCCGTAGTCCGCCACCTCGACGCCGGGCGGCAGGTGCCCCTCCGAGGCCAGCCGGCGGGCGACTTCCGGGCCGAAGCCATCGTCGCGCAGGAACATGTTGCCCACGCCTGCCACCAGCGCAGTCATACCGGGGTCACATCCGCCGTGCCTTCAGGTATCGCTGGATGTCGGGGACCGAGCGAATTCCTACATAGACGGCGCCGAGTGCTAACGCCCGCCAGAAACGCTACCGTGGCCATTCCTATGATTCTCATGGCGGGCTTTCCTTTCCATCCTGCCCCAGGGGTTCGAGCTCTTCCGGTGAGTAGTAGAAGGACGGGCCGTAGCCCTCGTGGAGGTCTGCGGCGGGGTCCTGGTCGAGGACCAGGCCCACGTGTGTGCTGCCGTCAACATCGAAGTGCACGTTGGTGACGCGGCACGTTTGCCCGGCGAAGAACAGGTCCTGGGCGTCGGCCCGCCGGCTCGGATTCACCAGGCCCCGGCTCCGGTGTTGATCTGCACCACGGGCCGGCCGGCTTTGCGGATGCGGTCGGCGTCGAGGGAGGTTTCCTGGTCCCCTTCGATGACACCGGCCTGCAGCCGGTCTCCCAGCTCCGTGAGCGTCCGCACCCGGAGCGTGGTTTTGCCGGAGCCGGGGGAGCTCATCATGTTCAGCGCCCGGATCTTCCGCCCGGCGAGCCAGCCGCGGTTCCGTTCCGCAAGGAGGTCGTTCTTGGCCAGCAGGTGCTGTTCCAGCGGGATGAGTTCCGGGGTGTGGGGTGGCTAGGCGGGCGCCCGTCGTGAGTGCGCATATGTCCAGGTTCGCCGGAATGCTCATGCGCCTGCGCCCCCGGTATTTCCAGGCCCGGCACTTCCAGGGGGTAAACCCGGGGGGTGGCGTCCTCGCCGCAACCGCACGTTGCGCACATGTCGTTACGCCACCTCCATCGAAACGAGGTTGACTTCCCGCCTGCTGACCACTGCGAAGTCGGCGCTGCCGCAGGGATACAGAAGGACATGTCCGTCTTGGCGAAGTCTGTACCGCACTGGCGGCAATGCCCACGGGCCTGCGGCTCCTCGATCTGCTGCCGCGCCCCTGCCAGGGTGGTAGCCGCTGAAGCCACATCAAAACAGAAACGGAGGGCGTCCGGAAGCACTCCCGATAACGGCCCGATCCGAAAGCTGACGCCCGAGTTTGCCTGGCCGCCTGTCCTGTCCAAGACCGCGTCTAGGCTTCGTGCGATCGAGAGTTCGTGCATGGGTACTGCCCCCTCTCTGCCCAAGATAGGCTCGTCGAGGCCATAAATCAACCTCAAATTTGACAGCAGCGCATTCATCGGCTAAGGCCGTATAGTTATCCCAGTATTTTGCAATGACGCGAAAACCGGAGGCTCGGCAATGCAGCAACCGGAAGCTGGAGTCAACCCGCCGACGCAGGCCAGGACCGGCCGGTCCAGTAACGTGCCGGGGCGGTCCGGGAAAACGCTGACCGGCCGGGAACGGCAACGGTCGGTGGAATGGCGGCCGTTGTGTTGCTCCTGCATTCTGTGGGCTGGGGCGGGCTCTTGGCTGTTGTGGTAGCGGAAGACCTCCCGGCGGGCTCCTTGGGCGTTTGTGGGGGCGGACAGCGCAGGGATCCGGTCCGGTAGCGGCATTGGCCGCTGGACCGCCGGCAGGACTAGTCCGGCCACCCGGCGAGCGGACGGTCGGGATAGGGTTGAAGGCATGCCTTCGTTCCAGACGCGCCTGAAAATCACCGGACTGAAACCTGGCAACCCGCCGGAAGCCGTGATGGCCGCCGCTGTTGAGGCATTGGAGACCCGCCACCATGTGGAATCCAACCAGATCGAACTAGCCGCCGGCGTTCCGCAGCTGAACCTGCGCTTCCTCGTGGAGGCGACCGAATACAGCGGTGAGAACCAGCAGGCATGCGAATCGGCAGCGATGATGCGAGACGCCGTCGAACGCGTTGCGCTCACCGGCTCACTGACGGTGCTCCGCCGCAACCGCGGCCGCTGGGCACCTGTTTAGCTCACTCATGCGAACTCGGTCGAGCTTACGCGCCCGAGCTCACTCGCCGGGACCGGGCTCGTCCACGGGTGAGCGGGTGCCGCGCCGGCGGGTCACGATAATGCCGACGACGACGCCGAACACCAGGCCCAGCACCACACCGATCAGCGAACTCGCCCAGAACGGTAGCTTGGTGGCCGATCCCGTGAAGTAGCCAAGGCCCACCAGCCAGCTGGCCCAGAGGACCGCGCCAAGGCCGGCGCACAGGCTGAAACCCCGGGTAGAAACATCGGCGATGCCCGAAGCGGCCGACGTCGCCAGCCGCCCGCCGGGGATGAAACGGGCGCCGATGATGGTCCCATAGGTGGAGGAGCGGCCGGCCCTGGCGATGGCCTTGTGGATGCCCGTATGGACTTTTCGGCCCCAGCGCCAGCGGTCCAGGACATGGCTGAGCCGGCGTTTGAAGAGCTGGAACACCACCATGTCACCAATCCAGGACGCCACCGCGCAAATTGCCCCCACCAGGAAAACGTTGGCCCGGCCGTCGGCCGAGAGGGCCCCACCGGTGATCACCAAAATTTCTGACGGGATGGGCGGGAAGATGGCATCGCCGAGGACCGTGGGGATGATCCAGAAGTAGATCGCCGCCCCCCAACTGTCGGCGTCGCCAAAGTCCATGGCCACAAAGTACCGCACTTTTGCGCGGCAGCACGGCCTGAGCTGGCCGGCGGCACGGACTTCGCCTCATTTGGGTTCAGCAAGCGTCCCAGTACCATGCGCTCCAGTACCCGGAGCCTCTGTACCCGGCGTCTCAGTAGCCAGCGCCGATGTTCCGGCGGCGTGGGCGTGGGATTCCTCCGCGAACTTCCGTGGGAACGTGGCTGAGGTGCCGTCCCGCGAGGAAATACCAGTACGGCCAGGCGACCCACGCGGCGGCGCCCACGGCGATTCCGGCCCCGCCGATGTCCCAGCGGATCCAAGCCGGCGCCGGTTCCAGAGCCGTCAGCGCAGCCAAGGGCAGCGCCACCACCAAGGCGCCGCCGATGAACTGTCCGAGCTTCGCGAGATCCCGTGGATAGCCGCCTGACTTGAGCAGCGTCCGGTGGGCCAGCAGGAACCAGCCGGCCTGGACCACCATTGCCCCCACCGAGATGCCGGTGGACACATTGAAATCGAGTTTCTTCGCGACGAGGAGGAACGAGCTTGCCGATCCTGCGGCGCTGGCCGCGATCACCAGCCATTTGGCTGCCTCGGAGCCGGGTGTACGGCGCAGGCGGCAGTGGACCTGGACGATCACCGGGATGATCGTCAGCTGGAAGACGCCGCCGGTGGCATCGTTGATGGTGCCGAAGATGTAGGGGCCCTTCCTGGGCACCTCGATGGCGAACATGGCGCCCAGTGTTGCCACGCCCACTACGCCGATGCCCGCCGACGCGTAGGCGAACTTGGCCGCCGTTCGGTCGCCGGGGATTTCGATGAGGGTATCCATGATGCTTCCTCGCTCAGTGTGGATTCTCGCTCGGGGTGGATTTTGGCTCGCGCTGTTCCCGGCTGGCCACCGTCACGGTATTGCTGCCGCGACGCAACCGCCAGGCCCCCAGCAGGCTTAATTCCCAATCCAGTGCGAGAGCCACCGTCATGCCTATCCCCTTCAAGCGACCGGACAACACGCGATACCCCAGATATCCATCGTGGCACTGGCGCGCATCATGTCAAGGCTGTTAGTAACAGGGGTTTTGCAGGTATACATACCGGCAGTACGTCCACATACTGGTCAATCAGCATGGCGCCGGTTGTCATTCAAGAAGGGTTTGCCGGACCAGTCCAGCCTGGTAGCGAACTCGGGGCTATGCGCTGGCAGTGCTTTCCGAGGCTTTCAGTACGTCGAGCCAACGCTGAAGAGGCACGATGATTTCATCTGCATCGTCGGCGGTCTCCACAATTTCTTGCTCCTGGCCCGGATGACTGGAGATCAGGCGTGACCGTACGCGGTGATTCTGGGCAGGCTCCGCCCACGCGCGGATAACACCTTCGCCCGGGCAACACCTTCGCCCGGGCTGGTTTCCCTGGGACCCGTTGAAGGGTCCGGCCTCAAGGACCGCAGCCACCTGCTGCAGCGCGGCGACACACGGCGCTGCGCCGGTTCTACCGGGTCATCATGATGGATACCGGAAACAATATGCGGTCCTCGAACTGGGAAGCGCCGGTGGCGGCCGCGGACGGGCTGATCATCGTTTCCACCGTGCGGGAAGACACGGTGGGAAGCGCCGTCTGGCTGGTGGACGGGCTGCGTGAGCGCGGCTACGAGGACAAGGTCCGCACCGCGGTGACCCTGCTTGCCGCGCCGTCCCTGAAGACCGGTCTGCAGCTTCATGACCGGACCCGGAACCACTTCGAATCCCGGACGCGGGAAGTCCTCGATGTTCCCTACGACAAGTCCCTCGTCTCCGGCGGCCCGTTCAACTACCAGGCGCTACTGGCAACGACTCGCGAGGCTTGGGTGCGGGCATCTTCTGCGGTGATGCGGGGCCTTTGAGCCGCACCTCGTAAGTGGGAAACTGGCGGCATGCGGATCACCATCCTCAAAGGCGATATCACCACCCGCACCGTTGACGCGATTGTGAACGCGGCGAACTCCTCGCTCCTGGGCGGCGGCGGTGTGGACGGGGCCATCCACAGCGCTGCCGGGCCGGAACTGCTGGCCGCCTGCCGCGAACTCCGCGAAACGGTACTGCCGCACGGGCTGGCGCCGGGAGCCGCCGTCGCCACTCCCGGATTCCGGCTCCCGGCGCGCTGGGTCATCCATACCGTGGGTCCCAACCGGCACGCCGGGCAGACCAACCCGGCACTCCTGGTCTCCTGCTTCAGCGAGAGCCTGCGGCTGGCGGACTCGCTGGGCGCGGCTTGCATCGCACTTCCCGCAGTGGGCGGGGGAGTCTACGGCTGGCACGGGCGCCAGGTGGCGGAGGCAGCGCACGACGCCGTCACGGGGTTTGGTGCCTCCCATCCGGCCAGCGCGCTCGAGTTGGTGGAGTTTGTCCTGTTCGGCCCCGAGATGGAGCAGGCCTTCAGGACCGTGTTTGATCAACGCGGTGCATGAGTAGCCTCACTGAGGTGGAGCCCGCTGCGATACTCCACGGGCTTTTTGCTGATGGGGTCCACGAAGCGGATGCCGCGGGCCAGAAGCTGCAGCGGCTTGGAGTAGTCGTCCGGAGCCTTGTCCAGGAGGTCCGGGTAAAACGCGTCGTTCACGATGCCCAGTCCCAACGAGGCCATGTGCACCCTCAGTTGGTGCGTCTTTCCGGAGTGCGGCTCCAGCCGGTACCGCGCCAGTCGCGGCGTACTACCCGCGTCCGCGTTGATGCCAGAGGCTCGGGCACCAGCGTCGCCGGTGCCGGCGGCACCCACGGAAGCACCGCCGTCGAACGTTTCCAGCCGTTCGATCCGGGTCTCCGCGTTCGGCTCGCCCTCAATGACTTCGGCCAGCAGGTAGCTGCGGGATTTGGTCATCCGGTTCCGGACCACCACGGGGAAGTCGACGGCGGGGTGGCCGGCGGCGGGCTCCGCTGCGGACACGCACTCGTATTTTTTCTGCACCTGCCGCTTCTCGAAGAGCACCTGGTAATTTCCGCGGGTTTCCGGGTTGGTGGACAGCAGCAGCACGCCGGCGGTCATCCTGTCCAGGCGGTGCATGGGGATCAGGTCCGGCAGGTTGAGCTGGTTCCGGAGCCGGACCAGGGCCGATTCCTGGATGTAAGTGCCGCCCGGGGTGGTGGGCAGGAAATGCGGTTTGTCCACCACGAGGAGGTGATCATCCTGGTGCAGAATGCTGATTTCCACCGGGATGCGGGTCTCCGGCGGCAGTGAGCGGTAGTACCAGATGAAGGTGTGGTCCTCGAGCCGGGTGGCCCGGTCCAGGGCGACGCCGCCCTCGCCCACGATCTCGCCGGCGTCGAACCTGTCCTCGATGCCTTGCGGATCGATGTGGCCCCAGCGGTGCATCATGTAGTCCATCGCGGTTGTCCACGGCCCCGCGTCCGGGAGGCGCAGACGGGTGGCGTTCACGCCGTCACGCACGGGGAGGGGGGATTGCATCACCGGTCCATTCTACTTTGCCGGCTCTGGCGGCTCCGCCTGGGCCTGAGTCTATTGGCGTCGCCCGCACCGGTTCTCGACTCGCAAGACAAAATTCGACTCGCAAAATACCTGACGCGGTGGAAATTACGCCTGCGCCGGGTATTTTACGCGTCGAGGGCGAATCAGCGCCTCGGGAATCCACTGGAAGGGTGGCCTCAGGCAGCCCAGCCGCGGGCGACGGCGTCTAGGGCCGCGCCGTACACTGCGGCCCAGTCCGCGTCCGGCGGCCCTACCTGTGCCAGTTCCAGGCTCACCAGGCCGTGGACCTGGCCCCAGATTGCGACGGCGACCATTTCCGCGGGTGCCGGCACAACGGTACCCGCGGATTGGGCGGAAGCCACCGTCTCAATCAGGGGCACCATGGCATCGGCCGCAACGTCCGGGCTGGGCTGGCAATCGACGTAGGCGGCCAGCGCGCCGCCGAACATCAGCCGGTAAAGCGCCCGATGTTCCAGCGCCCAGGCGCGGTAGGCCACGCCGAGTTCCCGGAGGCCGCCCGGGGCCGCGGCCATCTGTGAGTCTCGGAATGACCGGAACCCGTCGTCCACGACGGCACTCAGGAGCTGGGATTTTCCGCCGAACAGTGAGTAGACGGCCGTGGTGGATGTTCGGGCAGCCACTGCCACGTCCCGCAGGTTCACGCGAGCCGGACCGTCGCGGTCCACCAGGTCAGCCGTGACAGTCAGCAGGTCCTGCCTGAGGGAATGGTTATGCACTACGGGTCTTGCCATGGAGCCTATTGTTTCATAACCTTGTTTCGTAACAACGTTATGAAACTGACAATCTGAGGAGCTCCCTTGGCGCAGAAGGTATTTCCAGGCCGGTACACAGCTGACCCGGGCGGCGAATCAGTGACGGTTTTCCTGATTGGCATGCGGGCGAACCGGTGGTGGAAGTTCGGGACCGTCGGCAGGGTGGCGGCCGCCATGCCGCGGATGCTCCGGCACCTGGCCGCCGATCCCGCGGCAGGAATGCTCGGATATGAGCAGTGGTTCGGGCGCACCACGGTGCTGCTCAGCTACTGGGAGAGCCCCGAGCACCTGCGGAAGTTCGCCGCGGACCGGGAGTCCCCGCACCTGGAATCGTGGCGCCGATTCATGAAGGAACTCTCCGGAACTGGCGACGTCGGCGTCTGGCGTGAGACGTACCAGGTGCCTGCTGCCGGGATTGAGGTTGTCTACAACGGGATGCCGGTGTTTGGGCTGGCCAAGGCGACGGCGCATGTCCCGGTCGGGGCCGGGACCAATACGGCCAGGCAGCGGATGGGCCGTAAGGCCGGGCGGGGCGATGGCGTCGCCTGATCCGAAAGCCCCCGCGCGTCAGGCGATAGCCATGGCCGGCGCGTTCTTCAGGCTCCGGCGGAGCTGCGGGGCGGCGTCGAGCCTGTCCTGGGCCGACCGCAGTGCGAGGACAGCGGTTTCCAGCTGGTCCGGCGGCAGGGTGAATGGCACCCGGAGGTAGCGTTCGAAGGCTCCGCCGATGCCGAACCGCGGACCTGCAGCCAGCCGGATGCCGAAATCCGGAGCGATGATCGTCAGCGCAGTGCTTACCGGTGCGGGAAGCCTGCACCAGACGGACAGGCCGCCGGAGGGGTGTCCCGTTTCCCATTCCGGGAGGTGTCCGGCAAGGAGCTCCAGAAGTGCGGTGCGGTTGTCCCGAAGGTCGCTGAGGCGTGCGGGAAGCGGCTCGTCGAGGGCCCGGACCAGATGGGCCGCCGCCAGCTGTTCCATAAGCGGTCCGCCCAGATCCAGGGACGTCCGAGCCGCCGCGAACCGCTGGATCATGGCTTCGGAGGCGCGGATCCAGCCCGTCCGAAGGCCGGCCCAGTGGGACTTGCTGAGCGATCCGATGGTGACCACAGCGGGACTGAAAGCTGCTACGGGACTGGTTTCGGCGCCGTCGAGGTTCAGCTCGCGGAGGGTCTCATCCACCACCAGGACCGTCCCGGTCGCCACGGCCGCCCGGACCAGCTGGCGGCGCTGGACATCGGGCATTAGCTGGCCCGTGGGGTTGTGGAAGTCCGGCACCACGTAAGCCATCCTTGGGCGCTGCTGTGTCATGGCGGCCTGCAGTGCGTGCACGTCCCAGGCCATGTGGGGCGGAGCGCCGTCGGCTTTGTTCGTGTTGGCGTCGCGGGCTGTGGTGAAGGCCACCGGAATGGGCCGGCAGCCGGCCGCACGGATGGCATCGAGGGCGTTCGGGTAGCTGGGGTGTTCCACCAGAACCCTGTCCTGCCGTCCAGCCACGGCACGGATGATGATGTTCAGGGCGTGCTGGGCGCCCGATGTGACCAGGATCTGTTCTGCAGTGGTCGGTACACCTGCCGCCGTGTAACGTGCCGCCACCGCCTCGCGCAGGGGGAGCAGCCCCATGGCGTCGTAGCCGAAGCCCGGCAGGAGCGCAGGAAGTTCGGTGAGGGCGGCCGCGAACGCGCGATGGACCACCTCGCCGCTGGCCGGCAGCGATGCGTAGGCGAGGTCGATCAGCCCCTCCGGTGCCGCGAGTCCGGGAGATGTTGTTCCGGGCGTTAGCGCCGCGGTTGTAAGGCCAGGATCCATGAACACAGTGGTACCCGGCGGCGTCAGACGCGGAATCCGGGTCCGGCCCCTGCTGCCTTGCCCGCTGCTGAGGAAACCCTGCCCGCGGAGGTGCCCGTAGGCAGCCGTCACGGTGGTGCGGCTTACGCCCAGCGCCTCAGCAAGTGCCCGCTCGCTGGGTAGTGCCGTGTCCAGGGCCACCCGGCCGTCCAGGACCAGGAGGCGGACGACGTCGGCCAGCTCGCGGTAGGCGGGTGCGACGCCGAGGTTCCACTCGCCCAGGAGGCGGCCCAGGGCGGACGGGGCCAGTGAAGGGGACATGAGGCCAGTATCCCAGACTGGCTATGTAATTCAATGCCAGTTATCTGTCAGGGTTGTTGTTATGTTGACCCGCAGACTCCTCCAGCTCTTTATCGGCCTCGCCATGTATGGCATCTCCCTGGCCATGTTCATCCGTGCCGGACTTGGACTGGATCCGTGGGATGTATTCCATCAGGGGGTGGCCGGCAGGACCGGGCTGAGCATCGGCGTAGTGGTCATCATTGTAAGTTTCCTGGTACTGCTGCTCTGGATTCCGCTCCGGCAGTGGCCCGGGTTCGGCACTCTCTGCAACGCCGTGCTGGTGGGCGTTTTCGCAGACGTAGGGCTGGCCTTGATCCCGGCGTTCGCGCATCTGGGCGGCCAGATCGGCATGCTTGCGGGCGCGGTGCTGCTGAACGGCATCGCATCCGCGTGCTACATCGGCGCACGGTTCGGTCCGGGTGCCAGAGACGGGCTGATGACCGGGCTGGCTCGGCGCACCGGCTGGTCCGTGCGGGTCTCGCGCACACTGATCGAAGTTGTCGTGTTGGGAGTGGGCTGGCTGCTGGGCGGTTCCGTGGGCGTGGGCACGGTGGTTTACGCCCTCGCCATCGGGCCGCTGGTGCAGCTGCTGCTCCCGCGGTTTATGGTGCCCGCAGCGCTTCCGCCGGACACTGCCGGCCTGGACGCTGCCGGCCTGGACACCGCCGGCCTGGACACTGCCGGGCCGGTCGCCGTCGAACCCGGGGCCAGGATTTCCTAGGACCCCTACGGCAAGACCGGCTGGCACTGCGGGCAGAAGTAGATGTCCCGTTCCTCTTCGCCATTGGGTTTGCCCAGCACGCCGCGGCGGATGGCGGTCCGGCATTTCAGGCACGGCTGGTGTTCCCGACGGTAAACCCAGTAGCCCGGACGGCCCGCCATCCGCCCGACGGGCATGCCTCGCGAATTAAGGATCGTCACCCGGCGTCCCGGGCCCAAGTTGGCTTCGAGCAGCTGCTTGGCATCCGTCATCAGGGTCCTGAGATCGGGGACGGCTGAGACGGGACTCGCCGGGTGCGCACCGGACAGGAAGCAGGCCTCGCAGCGGTAGATGTTGCCGATGCCCGCCAGGTTGCGCTGGTCCAGCAGGGCGACGCCGATGGGGACGTCGGGTGCCGCGCGGATCCGCTGTTCGGCTTCGGCCAGGTCCCAGTCCGGACCCAGGAGGTCCGGGCCCAAGTGGCCCACGATGGTGTCCTCGTCCACGGTGCGAACCACTTCCACGATGCCCAGGGAAAATCCGACGGCGTCTGCCACCGGTGTGCGCAGGACGCACCGGGCGGTGAATCCCGGCTTCCGCCAGCGTCCACCGGGCGGATAGACCTGCCACGTGCCTTCCATTTTCAAATGTGAGTGGATAGTGAGTTTCCGCTCCTCCGGTCCATTCCCGTCCGGTCCCACCACGCGCATCAGGAGGTGCTTGCCGCGCGGGACCACCTCCGCCACGGTCCAGCCGGCCAGGTTGAGCGTGGCGAATCTTGGCACGCGGAAGTCCGACGCCGTGAGTGTCTGCCCCGCCAAGGCCTCGTGCAGCTGGCGGGCGGCCCGCCAGACGGAGTCGCCCTCAGGCACGGATCCTCAATCCCTTGGGCGTGGAGTAGGCCCCCGCTGCGGCGAGAGCCGCTGCGACCGGTGTGTCCAGGATGCCGTGGCCGTTGACTTTCTCCATGATCAGCTTGTCCACGGCGCCCCGGGTGACCACACCCATCAAAGCCGCGCCGGCGGCGGACAGCTCCGCCGCGTCCTCGCTGAAGGCCAGCAGTGTTTTACCTCCCCGTTCCACGTAGAGGACCAGGGCGCCGTCCACCATAACCACCAGTGCGCCGGCTTTCCGCCCAGGCCGGTGCCCCGTCCCGGCCTCCACGTTGAGTGCCGGCCAAGGCAGCGCCGCGCCATAGGGGTTGGCGGGATCCGTGGCTGCAAGGGCCAGTGCCATTGGCTCGGGCTTGGCCAGCTGGGTGTCCTCGGAATAGGAGCGCAGCCGGTCCACTGTTGCGGGGACGGCGAACTGTGCGGCCCCAAGGTGCTCGATGAAGTACCCGCGGCGGCAGCGTCCGGCCTCTTCCAGCCGGGCCAGGACCTTGTACATCAGGCCGAACCCGCCCAGGATCTGCTCCGCCATGACCGATCCCCGGGTCACCACGCCATACCGGTCCAGCAACAGTTCAGCGGTGGCGCGGGCGTGGATGGTGGCGTCGAGTTCGGGCGAGGGCAGGGCAGACCAGCGCCCCGCGGCCAGCGGGGGCGTTGCCCCCGCGCCTGACAACGAGCCGTACCGTCCAGTACCCAGCGCAGGGGAGCCCAGCCCGGGCGAGCCCAGCAGGCCGGTGCCGTGCGAGCGGCCCAGCCTGCTCAGCCTGGGGGCACGGGCGCGGGGCGAGCGGGCTACTTGGCGGTGCGCCGTGTGGCCGCCGGCGATGAGGGCGCGGACCGGGGCGAAGGTGTCGCCGGTGATGCGGCCCGCCCAGGCCAGATCCCACAGCGCGGACACCACTTCCTGGTCGCTGAGCACTGAGTCCATGCCCCCGGCCACGTCCTTCAGTTGGCGGAAGAAATAACCGCCGCCGTTGTTCCTCAGGTGGTCGAGCAGGCGTTGCTGCGAGTCTCCGGGTTCATATTCGATGGCGGGGTTCAGCGTCAGCTCGGCGGAATCGGCCAAGTGCAGGCTGACCCAGCCGTCGTTTCCAGGCAGTGCTCCCGCGCCGGACCAGAGGAGCTCGCCGGCGGCCATAAGCTCGTCGAGCATGGCGGGCTGGTAGTTGGAAACCCGGCTGGCCAGGACCAGCGGCTCCCACGCCGAAGCAGGCACCGGCACGCCGGAAAGCTGGTCGATCGCCGTGACAATACCGTCGAGCCCCCGCAGGGACGGCTGCCCGCGCCCGGCCCCGGGCGTTCGGACGTGCTGCCAGGCCGGCAGGAAACGCCCATACGCGGCGGCGTCCACCGGTTCCACTTCGGCGCGCAGTGCAGCCAGCGAACGACGTCGGAGCTTCCGTAGCACTTCGGCGTCGCACCATTCGCTCGTGGTGGGCGCGGGAAGGTGCGTCTGCGTTGATTCTGCCGGCAGCGGCTGAGCCGTGTGGACCTCCTCAACCGCTGTTTCGGCCGGTTGCCCGTCACTGGCCACCGGTTCCGGTGCGTTGGCGTGCGGCCGGAACTCGCCTTCCACCACCCGGCCATCCGCGGCGAGCCGTTTCAGTGCTGTGCTCACCACGGCGACTCCAAGCCCCAAGCGGGCCGCGGCTTCCGCCGAGGTGAAAGGTCCGTGTGTGCGGGCGTACCGGGAGACGAGGTCACCCAGGGGGTCCGCCACCGGTTCGATGAAGGCTAGGGGAACGCCCATGGGCAGCGGAACACCGATGGCATCACGGAGTCGGGCGGCATCCTCGACGGCGGCGTAGCGCTCCGCCCCGCCGATGTTCACTTTGATGGCCCTGTTGGCCCGCAGCAGTGCGGCCAGATGCGTCGTGGCCAGCGGGGTATCGGCGTGCGGGGTTGCGGCGGGTTCAACCGCGGGGTCGACCTCCGGGGTTTCGACAGGCTCAACCATCGGCGATGGCTCGACCACCGGTGCTGTCTCCAGGCGTGCGGCGACTTCTGCCGGGGTCAGCGGACCCAGCAACCTGAGCAGGTCGGCAACGCCTTCCATGCCGCGCGCCCGGCGGTCCGGCGCGAGACGCTGAAGTTCAAGTTCGGTGGCATCGATAACCTTCGCGTCGAGCAGTTCGCGGAGCTCCACCCGGCCGAGCAGCTCGTTCAAGAGCGTTGAATCCAGGGCCAGGGCTGCGGCCCGGCGCTCGGCCAGGGGCGAGTCCCCTTCGTACAGGAACTGGGCCACGTAGCCGAACAGCAGGGACTTGGCGAACGGCGACGGCTGCTGTGTTGTGGTCTGCACGATCCTGAGTTCGCGGCGTTCCACCGAGGCCGCGATGTCCTTCAACGCCGGAAGGTCGTACACGTCCTGGAGGCATTCGCGGACAGTCTCCAGCACGATGGGGAACGTAGGGTATTTCCGCGCGACATCAAGCAGCTGCGCGGACCGCTGGCGCTGCTGCCACAGCGGCTGCCGCTTGCCGGGAGTCTGCCGCGGAAGCAACAGGGCACGAGCGGCACACTCCCGAAAGCGCGAGGCGAAGAGCGCACTTCCGCCCACCTCGGCGGTGACAATCTGCTCCAGCTCATCGGGATCAAACAGGAAAAGCTCGGCGCCGGGAGGCTCGTCCTCCATCATGGGGACCCGCAGCACGATGCCATCGTCCGCCGCCATGGCCGACCCGTCCAGGCCGTACCGCTGGTGCAGGCGCTGCCCGACTGCGAGTGCCCAGGGAGCGTGCACCGGCATCCCGAAGGGGCTGTGCAGGATCACCCGCCAGTCGCCCAGCTCGTCGTGGAAGCGCTCCACCACCAGCGTGGTGTCGCAGGGGACCACCTCGGTGGCGAGCTTCTGTTCACTGAGGTACTGGATCAGGTTGTTGGCGGCGAATGCATCCAGCCCGCTGGCCTTGCAGCGTTCGGTGGCAGGGCCGACGTCGGACGCGGAAAGTTCACGCACGAAGGAGCCCAGCGCGCGGCCCAGGTCAACCGGCCGTCCCAGCGAGTCACCTTTCCAGAAGGGAAGCTTGCCCGGCTGGCCGAACGCGGGCGAGACCAGGACTCGGTCGTGGGTGATGTCCTCGATCTTCCAGCTGGTGGCGCCCAGTGCAAAAATGTCACCCACCCGGGACTCGTAGACCATCTCCTCGTCCAGTTCGCCCACGCGGCGGCCGCCCTTCGCGGGCGACGCGGCGGGTTTGCCGTCCGCTCCCGGCGCACCGGAGCCTTCCACCTCGGTGCCGATGATGTATACACCGAAGAGGCCGCGGTCCGGGATGGTGCCGCCGGACGTTACGGCCAGCCGTTGGGCGCCGGGCCTGCCTTCGATGGTGCCGGCGTTCCTGTCCCAGATGATCCGGGGCCGCAGCTCGGCGAATTCATCGGACGGGTAACGGCCGGCCAGCAGGTCAAGGGTTGCCTCGTAGGCGGACCGGGGGAGGGATGCAAACGGGGCTGACCGCCGGACAGTGGCGAACCATTCCTCCACGTCAATGCTGCCCAGGGCGGTGGCCGCGACGGTCTGCTGGGCCAGGATGTCCAACGGATTGGCCGGGACAAAGAGCCGCTCGATCTTCCCCTCGAGCATCCGCTCCACGGTGATGGCCGTGTGCACCAGGTCTGCCCGGTGCTTGGGAAACAGCACGCCCTGGGAAATTTCCCCCACCTGGTGGCCGGCGCGGCCCACACGTTGAAGACCGCTGGCTACCGACGGCGGTGATTCCACCTGCACCACGAGGTCCACGGCGCCCATGTCGATGCCAAGCTCCAGGGACGACGTGGCCACAACGCAACGCAGGCGGCCGGACTTGAGGTCGTCCTCAATGAGTGCCCGCTGGTCCTTGGAAACTGAGCCGTGGTGGGCGCGGGCCAGCAACGGATCGGCTCCGGCCGTGCTGCCGGCCTGCGCCATCATGTGGGCTGGCGTGGC
Source organism: Pseudarthrobacter sp. AB1 (assembly GCF_014926485.1). Taxonomy (NCBI): domain Bacteria; kingdom Bacillati; phylum Actinomycetota; class Actinomycetes; order Micrococcales; family Micrococcaceae; genus Pseudarthrobacter; species Pseudarthrobacter sp. AB1. Next base: position 72,696 of record NZ_PZKO01000018.1, on the reverse strand, counting down.
GGTGGACGCAGGAGTGGAGGAGGGCGCGAAGGCAGGACTGAGTGCAGGGGCGCCGGGCCGAAGCCCGGGGTCTGCAGCACCTGCGTCAGGTAGGTCCCAGCCCCCGCCGACGGCGATCAGCTGCCGTTCGGCGTATATATCGTTGAGGCGGGCGGTGAGCCGCTCCGCAAGCCGGCGCGAGTTGGCGAAAACGATCGTGGACTGGTTGGCCAGCACCAGGTCAACAATCTTCTCCTCCACATGGGGCCAGATCGAGGCCTGAGGCTGCAGCCCTGACGCGGGACCGGAATCGAAGGCGCCCGCCGCACCCTGGAGATCTGACATGTCCTCCACCGGCACGGAGACGGTCAGGTCCCAGTTTTTCCGCGACGGCGGGGCTACGATTTCCACCGGCGCGGAACCGGCCAGGAACTGGGCCACCAGCTCGCGCGGCTCCACCGTGGCGGAGAGCCCGATCCGTTGGGCGGGCTTGGGCAGCAGCGCATCCAGCCGTTCCAGGGAGACCGCCAGATGCGCGCCACGCTTGGTTCCGGCAACGGCGTGGACCTCGTCAACGATGATGGTGTCCACCTCGGTGAGGGTCTCGCGCGCCTTGGACGTGAGCATCAGGAACAGTGATTCCGGGGTGGTTATGAGGATGTCCGGTGGGTTGCTGAGCAGCGCCCGGCGGTCCGCCGTCGTGGTGTCACCGGACCGGACCCCCACTGTGATTAGAGGGGCGGAAAGTCCAAGCCGCTTGGCCGTCTGGGTGATCCCGATCAGGGGCGAGCGGAGGTTGCGTTCCACGTCCACGCCGAGGGCCTTCAGCGGCGAGATGTACAGGACCCGGGTCTTGCGTTTGGGCGGGCGGGGGCGCCTTCCCTTAGCCCCCTTGGCCGGAGCAGCCTCGAGTCCAGGTAGTTCCGGATCAGCGGCCGGCGCCTCAACGAGCAGGCGATCCAAGGCCCAGAGGAACGCCGCGAGCGTTTTGCCGGACCCGGTGGGCGCCACCACCAGGGCGTGCGAGCCGGACGAAATGGCGTTCCAGGCGCCGGTCTGGGCGGGGGTAGGCTCCGCAAAGGCGCCCAGGAACCACTCCCGCGTGGGCCGGCTGAAACGGCTCATAGCAGTACTGGGAAGGGCGTCCGGCTCCGTTCCCGGCGGTGGGTGCTCCTGCATTCCTCCATCATGCCCTACCCCACCGACAGTATTGCCGGCCCCGCTGGAGGCGCGTATCAACCCTGCTCGAGCCTCGGAAGATCCCTGGTGGCGGGTCCTTCCAGGAGCTCGCCGGCGGGGCTGAAACGCGAGCCGTGGAGCGGGCAGTCCCAGGTCAGTTCATTGTCGTTCCAGTGGACAATCCCGCCCAGATGGGTGCAGACAGCGGAGAGCCTGCACATGGTGCCGTCCACTGTGGAGACCGCCGCCGGCCGGGCGCCGTCGCGGTAGACTCTGCCGCCGTCGTCGGCCGGTAGGGGACCTCCGGTGGGTGGGATTGTCGAAACGCCGCTTTCGACAGCCTCAGCCCCCGACTTCCCAACCACCAGTTTTCCCCAGTCAGTGGCGAGCCGCGCGGCCGCGCCCGCGTTTAGGGCGACGGCGGTGAGCCCGCCGCCGGGGGACGTCACACGGTGATGGATGGTGTTTGCCCAGCGGAGCCTGCCGCCGAGGATGTCCGCGGAGATGCCCAGGGCGGCGGCCACCGCGTTGGTCATGCCCCACTTGTTGTAACCGGTGCCGAAGAAGATGCGGCCCCGGCCCCGCGGCAGTCTGCCAAAGAAGGGCATGAGGTTGGTGGCCTGGTAGTCCTGGGCCGACCACGTGTGGGTGACTACCGCGCCCGGGAAGTGCCCGGTGGCCCAGTTCAGCAGACCGGACAGATGGGACTTTTCCGAGGCGGTCCGCCCCACCTGGTGCCCGCGCCCGCCCACCAGCAGGAACTGACGGCCGTCCGCTTCATAGTCCCTTAGCGAATGAGTGGGCTCCTCGGCTGACAGGTACATGCCGGGCGGCGCGGTGTCTCCGGCCGGAAGTTCAAGGGCGGCGGCGTAGGAGCGCAGAGGCTTGAGTTTGGTGAAGTAGAGCCCGCGGTCCAGAATGGGGATTCCGGTGGCCAAAACAACGTTGTTGGCGGTGACGGTGCCCTGGTCTGTGTGGACAGTAAGTGGTCCGCTCCCGGAGACATTCCGCAGCCGGGTCCCGCCCACGACGCTCCCGCCGCGGGCCCGGACGTCCCGCAGGAGCGCATCCAGGACGTCCATGGGGTTGACCTGGGCCTGATCGGTCAGCATAAGGGCGCCTTGGATGGGGAAGGGGAGCCGTGCATCCTTCACGTACTCCACGTCCAGGCCGGCATTGGTCGCGGCGCTGAGGTCCTTAAGCAGGCGCTCGGTCCCCTGGGCGGTGGTGGCGAAGGTGTAGGCGTCCCGGCGCTGATACGGCACGCGGTGTTCGTCCAGGTAGCGGAGCAGCCACGACTGCCCCTCCCGGTTGGCCTCAACATAGGCGCCAACCTGCTTCTGCGCGTACTGCCTGGCCAAGGCAGACAGCACGGTCCCCTGCAGCAAAGTGACTTTCGCTGTGGTGTTTCCGGTGGTCACAGCCCCGGGAAACCGGGCCTCCAGGACCAGGACGCGCTGCCCGGACCGGGCCAACAGTAGCGCGGTGACCAGCCCCGTCAGTCCGGCTCCAGCCACCACAGTGTCGTAGCTGCTGCCGGCTTCGAACGTGTCAGTCTCGAACGTGTCAGTGCTGATTGAATGCCCGCGGTCCAACCAGAGCGACGTCATGGAAGCTAAGTGTACTTATCGTTGGTACTGAGGCCCAGATCCCGGGGAGGCGCAGCACGCTATTGACGCCCAATGTGATGCACGCTACAGTTATCCGAAGTTATACGAATAACCTACGAAACCAACTGGCCCGAGGAGGTGCCCATCATGGCTGGATCGCGGCCAAAGTCAGGACCGACAATGCACGACGTCGCTGCTGCCGCCGGCGTTTCACAGGCCACCGTGTCACTGGTGCTGAATTCAGCCTCCGGGTCACGTTTCTCCGAAGATACGCGCAAGCGTGTTCGGGACGCCGTGAACCGGCTCGGCTACCGCACGAACGCCCACGCTAAAGTCTTACGCGAAGGCGTGGCCGGCATGATCGGGTTCATTGGCGATTCCGTGGCCACTACCCCTTTCGCGGGCGCCATCATCGAAGGCGCCCAGCAGCGGGCCTGGGAGGATGGACTCCTCCTGCTCTCGGTAAACACTGGTGGTGATAAGGAGCTCGAGGCCGCATCCTTGGACACCATGCTTTCTTATAAGGTTGCCGGCGTGGTCTATGCCGCCATGTATCACCGGCGGCTGGACATTCCGGAGGCCCTGGCGGGAGTCAGGTCCGTGGTGCTGAATTCGCAGGACCGGGCCGGCCTGGTCCCGAGTGTCGCCCCGGACGAGGTCAAAGGCGGGTACGCGGCCACCAGCCGACTGCTTGAGGCTGGCCATACCAGGGTGGGGATGATCAATATCGAAACCCTGGAGAGCGGTCTTCCTGCCGCCGTCGGCCGATATGAAGGCTACTGCGCGGCGCTTGAGGACGCGGGGCTGGATGTTGATCCGTCACTTGTCCGCTTCGGTCAAGGCGGCGAGTTGCACGGCTACAAGTACGCGATGGAGCTTATGACATCCAGGAACCCGCCTACCGCGATCTTCTGCGCCAACGATCGTGGCGCCTGGGGTGCCTATCAGGCAGTCTCGGACCTGCGTCTCTCCATCCCCGGGGACGTTTCGATCGTGGGATTTGATAATCAGGCGACACTCGCGCCGTTTCTTCGCCCGGGATTGACCACTTTTGAATTGCCGTTCGTCGCCATGGGCCGGCGCGCGGTTGACCTGATCCTCCAGGACGCGGAGCCCGATGGCCGGGTCGAGCTCATGGACTGCCCTCTGATCGAACGGAACTCAGTGACCCACCCTAAGGAGATGCCATGAGCCGCACCATACCGGCCCGACGCGGGCGTCCTGTTGCGGCGCCGTTGCCGCAACGAAAAAATTCTCTTTCGCTCAGCCTGAAGAGGATTTCCCGTGCTTGGCAGTTATACGTATTACTAACCCCCGCGATCATCTACATCCTGGTCTTCAAGTACTGGCCGATGTACGGGGTGCAGATCGCGTTCAAGAACTACAACCCGGTGGACGGTTTCACCGACAGCCCTTGGGTGGGCCTGACGCACTTCATCAGGTTCGTGAACTCGTACCAGTTCGGCCAGGTGGTCGGTAACACCTTGTGGATCGCCGTACTCGGGCTGTTGCTGGCCTTCCCCATTCCGATCATCCTGGCTTTGCTGGTCAACCAGCTCCAGAGCGAGAGGTTCAAGAAGTTCACCCAGACGGTGCTGTATTCACCCGCATTCATCTCCACCGTGGTGGTGGTGGGCATCATGTTCGTGGTTCTTTCCCCACGGTCGGGGCTGGTGAACAACGCCATCCAGCTGGGCGGCGGTGAGCCGGTCTTCTTTATGGGGTCGGCGGAGTGGTTCCGCCCCATTTACGTGATCTCGGACGTATGGCAGAACGCTGGCTTCTCCATGATCGTGTACCTCGCGGCCCTGGCGGCCATTGACCCGGCGCTCCATGACGCGGCCAAGGTGGACGGTGCTTCCAAGCTGCAGCGCATCCGGCACATTGACCTGCCCGGCATCATGCCGGTGGTGACCATCCTATTCATCCTGGCCATCGGCAACCTGCTCAACGTCGGCTTCGAGAAGGCCTTGCTGATGCAGACGCCCCTGAATATCTCGACCTCGGAGATCATCCAGACCTACGTCTACCACGCGGGCCTGCAGCAGGCGCAGTTCAGCTATTCGGCCGCCATCGGCCTGTTCAATTCCCTCCTCAACCTGGCGTTGTTGCTCGTCTTCAACACGATTGCGCGCCGGGCCAACCAAGCGACCCTGTGGTGATGCCGAAATGTCTCTGACAACCAACCCCCGCACTACCGAGAACCCGGTCCGGCCAGTCAGCCAGGTCCGGCCCAAGCAGACCCTGCGCGACAAATACGGCGACCGTGCCTTCAACATCGCCGCCACCGCTGTCCTTCTGCTCTCCATTCTGGCCGTGGTGTACCCGCTGTACTTCATTGTCATCGCCTCCATCAGCGACCCGAATGCCGTCTACGAAGGTAAGGTCTGGCTGTTCCCGTCCGGTGTGACTACCGAGGGCTACGAACGGATCTTCGCCGACAGCCGCATCTGGAACGGCCTGGGCAACACTGTCATCTACACCGTGCTGGGCACCGCCATCAGCGTCAGCACCATCCTCTGCGGCGCCTACGCCCTGTCACGCAAGGACATGCCGGGCCGCAAAATCCTCATGCTCTTGTTCGTGATCACCATGTTTTTCGACGGCGGACTCATCACCAAGTACCTGGTGGTCCGCGACCTGGGCATGCTGGACACCGTCTGGGCCGTGGTCCTGCCGGGAGCGGTGGGCGTATGGAACCTCATCATCGCGAGGTCCTTCTTCGAGCACACCATCCCCAACGAGCTACGCGAAGCCGCCCAGATGGACGGGGCAACCGACTTCAAATTCTTCTTCAAGATGGTGCTCCCACTGTCCAAGCCACTGATCATGCTCATGATCATGGTCCACGTCGTGGCTCAGTGGAACTCGTTCTTTGACGCACTGATCTTTCTCAACGACGACTCCAAATACCCGCTGCAGCTCGTCCTGCGCAACATCCTCATCCAGTCAGACGTCTCATCCACCGGAACCACCGGCGGAGACATCGAATCCTATGCCGCCGCGCAACGGATAGCAGAGCTCACCAAGTACGCCATGATCGTCGTCTCGAGCCTGCCACTGATGATTGCCCTGCCATTCATGCAGAAGCACTTCACCAAGGGCGCCATGATCGGCGCCGTCAAATAGCTCCTCCCGCATACAGACCGCCCGGGCAAACGCCATCGGACGGCAGCGCACCCACCGCAAGAACCCACCTCAGAATAGGAATGACCATGGCACTCAGCCGTAAATACGCCGCCCTCGGGGCCGTCCTGGCCGGAACACTGATGTTCACCGCCTGCTCCGGCGGCGGCTCAGGCACCGCGGAAATCAAAGACGCCTCCGCGGACTTCGGTTTCCAGGAAACGGGCTTCCCGATCGTCAGCAAGCAACTCGACCTGACGTTCTCCGGCACCAAGGCAGCACTTGCTCCGGACTACAACACCATGACCGTGGTGAAGGAATGGGAAAAGGCCACCAACGTCCACATCAACTGGGAGAACCTGCCCGAAACGGTCTTCCAGGAAAAGAAGAACCTCATCCTCGCCAGTGGTGACCTGCCCGACGCTTTCTTCAACACCGGATTGACCGACGCCGAGATCGCCACGTACTCCGCCAGCGGCACGCTTATCCCGCTCGAGGGACTCATCGAGAAGAACGCCCCCAACCTTTCCAAGCTGCTTTCGGACCGGGCCGACATCAAGGCAGCCATCACTTCCTCGGACGGGCACATCTACTCCCTGCCATCGGTCGAAGAGCTCGGCCTGGTCCAGTTCCCCAATGAACTCATCATCAACACGTCGTGGCTGAAGAAGCTCAACATTCCTATGCCAAAGACGATCGACGAGTTCCACGACGCCCTGCTGGCCTTCAAAACCCAGGACGCGTCCGGGACCGGCAAGACCATCCCGCTCAGCTTTAGGCCCGGCGGCTGGACCGGTGACATCGTTGACCTAATCGCTGCCCTCGGCGGAGTGCCGGACAACATGGACCACCGGATCGTCCAGGACGACAAGGTCATTTTCACCGCTACCCAGGACGGCTACAAGAAAGCACTCGGTACCCTGCACAAGTGGTACCAGGAAGGCCTGATCGATCCCGAGTCCTTCTCCCAGGATGACAAGGCGTACCTGGCCAAAGGCAAGGCGGCCACGGAAAACCTCGGCTCGTTCGTCTGGTGGGAAATCCCTGAAATGGTCGGCGCCGAGCGCGCCAACAACTATGCCATCGTCCCCGTACTTGAAGGCGTCGATGGCAAGCGGATCGCCAGCCAGTCAAACAACCAGGAAATCGCCCGCGGCGCCTTCGCCATCACTCGGACCAACAAATACCCGGCAGCGACCATGCGCTGGGCCGACAATCTCTACGACCCCATCCAGTCAGCCCAGGCAAACTGGGGACCCATCGGTGAAACCCTCCAGAAGGACGCCAGCGGCCTCCTGACCCAGATACCTGCACCGGCCGGAACCAGCGAAGGTGAACGCCGCCAGAAAGTCGCTCCGGGCGGCCCGAAGGCCAATACCGCGGAGAACTTCAAAACCGTCGTCGCTCCCGAACCACGCGCCGCCGAACGTCAGAAGATCGTCAATGAACTCTACAAGCCCTTCGCCGGCAACGACGGCTACCCCCCGGTGGCCCTGTCCAACGAAGAACTGCAGCAGATCAGCACCATCCAGACGGACATCACCTCCCTGGTGAAGCAGAACATGGCCAAATGGATCGTCTCGGGCGGCATCGAACAGGAATGGGACGGCTACGTCTCCCAGCTCAAAAACGTCGGCGTCGACAAAATGATCGAGGTCTACCAGCAGGCCTACGACCGCTACAAGTCCAACTCCTAGCTCCACTACCGGGGTGGGCCGGTGCAACCGGCCCACCCCACCTTCAGGGAACCCTGCTCAGGGGCTCCCCACGCTTGCACAGAAACGAGACCCCACCTTCATGACTGCCGCGACCGCCACCACGGCCGACACCTTCCGGCCGGCCCTGCACTACGCCGCCCGGAACACCTGGCTCAATGACCCCAACGGCCTGATTTTTCACGAAGGCGCCTACCACCTCTATTACCAGAACAACCCACTGGATAACGTCTGGGGCAACATGTCCTGGGGACACGCCACCTCCCCGGACCTGACCACCTGGACCGAACATGCCGTCGCCATCTCCTGTGATGAGGAAGAAGACATCTTCTCCGGCAGCATCGTCTTCGACCGGGACAACACCAGCGGATTCGGGACCGACTTGGCCCCACCCCTGGTGGCCGTCTACACCAGCGCCTTCAAATCCGGGTCCGCACACGCTGGTCTTCAGGCCCAGTCCCTCGCCTACAGCCGCGACGGCGGCTACACCTGGACCAAGCACACGGCCAACCCTGTCCTGAACCGTGGATCCACCGAGTTCCGCGACCCCAAAGTCATCAGGTACGACGGCGCCGCAGGCAGTTACTGGGTCATGGTCGCCGTGGAAGCGACGGACTTCCAGGTGGTGCTCTACAAGTCCGAGGACCTGGAGAAGTGGGAGCTAATGAGCACGTTCGGCCCGGCCAACGCCACCGGTGGCGTGTGGGAATGCCCGGACCTCTTCCCGCTCCCCGTCGACGGGGACCCGCAGAACCTTCAGTGGGTACTCACCGTAAACCTCAACCCGGGCGGCCCCAACAACGGCTCCGCCGGACAGTACTTCCTAGGGGACTTCGACGGGACCACGTTCACTTCGGCCAGCACCGTGACCGAAGGCCTCCAGGACCCGGACCGGCTGGGCGAGTACCAGTGGCTGGACTGGGGCCGGGACTACTACGCTGCAGTCTCCTTCAGCGACGCCCCGGACAACCGCCGCCTCATGATCGCCTGGATGAACAACTGGGAATACGCGAACCAGATCCCCACGTCGCCCTGGCGCAGCCCCATGACGCTGGCCCGCGAAGTATCCCTCCGCACTGTTGACGGAAAAGTGCGACTGGTTCAGGAGGCCGCCGGAGACTTCACCTCAATTTCCGACCCGGCCCGAACCTTCACCCTCAACGCAACGGAAATCGCCGACGGTACCCACATCCTGGACGGTGCAGCGGGGAGCGTCCAACGCATCGACATCACGCTGACGCCTGGGAGCGCCACCGAATTCGGGCTTGTGGTCCGCGGTGACGGCGACCAGGGAACCCGCATCGGCATCAGGCCCGTTGAAGGCACCCTCGTTGTTGATCGGCGCGGTTCCGGGCAGACAGGTTTCCACGAAACTTTCGCCTCCATCGACACCGCGCCTATCCGGGCCATCGACGGTGACTACCAGCTCACCATCTTTGTGGACCGCTGCTCCGTTGAGGTCTTCGCCCAGGACGGTCAGGTCACCATGACCGAATTGATCTTCCCGGCACCCACCAGCACCGACCTCGCGGTCTATGCCCTGGGCGGTACGGCTACGGTCATCAACATGGACGTCATTCATTACGCCTGACCTGGGCAGCGGATCGAATCCTTCCCGCATTTTCAGGCGGGCTGGAAGGCTCCGACGCTCAGGAGGGCGATGTTTGCGTTGCTGCACGCGCTGGTGGGCTGCGGCAGGAACAACGACGCTGTGTCTTCCGGCGGGTAGATGCGGTAACCGGCCGCGTCCGTCAGCGTGCAGTCGCTGTAATTCGCAGCCTGGGTGTAGCGGAGGACGGCGGTTCCGGTCTGGTCCGGCGCGAGCAGGACGTCCGCTACGGGGGTGGTTTCGTCGCGGGTCGCCGCCGCGCCAATCGGTGCACCGTCGGCGCCGGCGGTCAGCGAAACCCCCGGGTAGCCCTTGAGCAGGCAGGGCGCCGTGCCCGTGTTCGTGAGGTTCAGTTTCATGTAAACGCTGCCCGCCGCGCCCCCGCCGGACGCATCCGTAGCAGCCGACAGTGTGGCCGCCTTGCAGAGCGCAGGACCGGCCGGGGTGGTGGCGGACGACGACGGCGACGGGGACGCGTCCGGAGACGCCGGCGTGCTGGACGGGCTCGCGGAGTTGGTACCCGGCACCGTCGTCCCCTGCGTCTGCGGCTGGCTCGGTCCGCAGGCGGTGAGAAACAGCGCCGCCGCCGCGACCGCCGTCGTAATAACAAACCCTTGTGAAATGCGCTGAGACGTCATGGCACCACCTTTGTTGCTGCTGTGACGGGAGTCAACGCTGCCACGGGCCTGCAGGAGGATTTGATGCCCGGATCGTGATCATCCGGGCATCAAATCCGGCGATGTTACGCGGCGGATTCCTGGCGGCGCTTTGAGCTGCTGCGCGCGAAGGCCACCCCGCCCAGCGCGAGTCCGCCCAACCCGGCAGCAAGCCCCGCCCAGCTGCGGGCGTCCGCACCGCTGTCGGTCACCGCAGCCACCTGCTCGGCGGTGTGGGCCGTGGAAGCAGCGGCGCCGTGACCGTCCGCGCTGGCCGCCTCGGTGATGGTGATGGACGGGGCCGGTGCCTTGAGGGAGTGCGGGTCCTGGCCGTCCGTGGCGATCTCCGACCAGTCAGTCTGCCCGGTTTCGCACGACTGCAGGGTGGGGAAGTAGAGCGTGGTGCCGGCCGCGTCAGGCAGCTTGACCGAAAGCACCAGGGCATCACGCAGCTCGTGCTCCAGCGGGGCTTTGGCCGTGTACACAATCTGGCTGGTCCGCTTGGAGATGGACGTGCCGTCGGCCAGTTTCTTCGGCTCGGCGAGCTGTTCGGTCACCTTCTCCACAGTCCAGTTGGGGTTCACCGTTGGCTGGGCGTCGTTGAGTTCGGCCGGCAGGGTGATGGCCACTTTAGTGGTGTCGGACTCCTCGCAGCCGTGCGGGATTCCGAAGGTCAGCAGGGCGTAGGAATTGGCGTCAGTTTTGTTCGGGGTGACGCCGACGTGGGCCGACGCGCCTGCTGCTGCGGCCAGGATCAGGACAGCGGCGCCGCCGGTGGCTGTTGCGGCGGTGAGGGTACGGCGAAGGAAGGTGGTGGTCATGGGGTTGCCTTTCGGGCGCACGCCGCATGGGAGCGTGCGGAAGTACGGGTGGGCCCGCGCCTGCGGAAGTGCGGTGCGGGAGGGGTCAGGAAAGTACGACGGCGGAAGGCGGGCCGCGTCGGCTGTGTTGCCTCAGGTTCCGCCAGGGGCGGAGGGGTAGAACCGCCAGTGGGCCGGGCACCGCACGCGGCGTGCCGGCGTCGGGCGTTACCGCTTCCGGAAGCCGGACGAGGGGCTTCAGCCACGCGGCCAGAGCCCACAGCGCGGCTTCACCCTTGGCAAGCAGGAGGGCGCAGGCGGCGGTGGCGAGTGCGTGGGTCAGGAGCATCAGGATGCCCGTGGAGCCGGAATCATTGATGTGTCCGGCAGCTGCCATGACAGACGCGGCGGCGCCGGAGAAGTGCGCGTTATGGAGCCCTGCGGCAGCACCACTCACAGCCGTGCCAGACGAACTGAAAGCCGTGAAGGCTTCGTGCAGGATGAACTGGCCCGCGCCGAGGACCGTGAGCATGGCCGGAAAATTGAGCCGCAGCCTCGTGGCCGTGGTGGCCGTCAGTACGGTCATTGCGAGCACGGCCAGCAGGATGCCTGGGGCGGGAAGGTCTCCGCCGCCGGCCACGTGGGCGCCGGCGGCAAGAGTCAGGACTCCCATGGAGAGGGACGCGGCGCGAAGGAAGTGGAAGGGTGGCCGGGCGTGGTCACAACGCACGGATCCTCCTTATTTCGGTCGCCGGTGACGGTGTTCAGTCGCGTTCTTCGGCGACGGTCAGATTCTACCGGCCTTTGGGCGGGCCACTGGCGTGTGCCGGGCCGTGCAGCGCGATCACGTTGGATGGGAACTCTGTGGCGTCGGATGGCTGGTCCGCGAGGTTGAGGAAACCTATGGCCAGGTCGAGGCACTGGATGGCCACCGGGGGAAGGCGGTAATCAGTCGCGGCCTCCACCAATCCCAGTTCGGCCAGCAGAGATAATTTCTGCTGTGCCTCCAGGGCAGCAAACGATGCGTAGATCTCCTCAAGTGCCATGTCTTCGAGCTCGGTGTCCTCGATGTCCGGGTCCTGCAGCAAGGCGCCCTCAACGTCCGGCAACGCCATCCGTTCGAGTTCCGCCACAGGCATTGGTTCATAGGTAGTGCCATAGGTGAGGACGGCCAGCAGCGTCCCGGCGACCGCTTCTTGGCCCCACCCCCGGTCCGGGTCTGTGAGTACGCCGACAAGGAGGACCACCGAAAGCATCCGGCGGATGTCCAGCCGTTCCTTGATCCGGGTGCTGTTCCAGGCGGCCACCTCCGGGCCGGGAATGGCCTTGGTGGATCCGAGCGTGACCAGGCCTGCCCCCACCAGGGCTGACCAGATCTCGCGGAGCACCGGTACGTCGTGCATGGTTCCGACTTCGAGCAGTGTTTCGGGCTGGCTCTTGGCAGTTGCCAGATCGAAAAGTGGCTCGGCTCCACTGGCGCCACGCTTCCCACGGGCCTGGACTCCTGCGGCTGCGGCGGCCGGCTCGATGTGCTTCAGGCGCAGCGCGCCCGTACTGGTGATTTCCCTGCCGGTTCCGATCCACTCAAGGAGGGCCGACGCGCGCTGGATCAGCGGCATGGCATTGAAGGCCGCCTCCTGGTGGTCGTCGCTGAGGTCAGGTACCTGGATAGCCGGCAGTTGCGGGACTGCCGCGGCGATACCGTTTCCCAACACTGAATGGAGTTCCTCATAGGCGACATCCGTGCCGGTCCAGCGCCCGGTCCCGTTCAGGAAATGGATATACGAGTGAAGGGCGAAGTAGATGTCGTCGAAGGCCTCATCCATGTCGTCGGGGTCCAAGGACGCCGCAATTGCTCCGGCCGCCTGCTCCAGGCTTTCACTGTCGATAGCTGTGGCCGAACTCGAACCGTTGATGGCGTGCTGCGACGTGAGGAAGAGTTTGACCAGCTCAAGACACTCGAAGGCACCGGCAGGATCAGGGTCTTCCGTCGCGTGCCATTGAATGAAGTCATGAGCCATCGAATCAATCACCCGGTGGTTCAGGACCAGCTGCAGGGGCATCTTGGGGGCCGAGGGTACGGCCTTGAGGTGCCGCCGGTCCTTGTTTCTGTTCTTGGATTTGCCGGTCTTTTTTGTCAAGGATTGCCTCCGGTGTCAACGGGCGCTCGCCCCAGGTTCGCTGCCTGGGATAACCGCGGATGTATCGAGCTTACAAAATCGCGGTGCCGGCGAGCAGTTCGGCGAGGACGTCCGCGGCCGAGTCATGCCGGATCAGCGCTGCGGACTGCCCCGCCCAAAGCGACATGAGGTCCGTGTTTCCTTGGGCGGCTGCCTCCGGCCGGAAGCGGCCGGTGAGCCAGTTCTGCGCGGGGAACGGGGCTATTCTTCGCTCCGGGATTCCAGCCTCCGAGAGCCCAGCCTTTGCCACGTTGGCCTCTGAGAGTTCGGCGATGATGCGGTTGGGGATGCCGCGGGCAAGCCGTCCGCTGAGGGCACTTGTCAGCACGGTTTCCCGCGCGGCGGGGCTGTGGAGGACCGCCCGGTACGCAGGCACGGCCGCGGATTCCCGAGTGGCAAGGAACGCCGAGCCCACCTGGACCGCGTCGGCGCCAAGGGCCATGGCGGCTGCATAACCGCGGCGGTCCGCGATTCCCCCGGCGGCGATGACCGGGATGGTGACGGCATCGGCCACCTGGGGAACCAGTGCAAAAGTTCCGATCAGGGACTCCTCGGCGGGCTTCAGGAACGAGACGCGGTGGCCGCCGGACTCCATGCCACTTGCGACCACGGCATCCACTCCACCGGCTTCCAGGGCAACGGCTTCCGCCACGGTAGTGGCGGTTCCCACCACGACTATGCCTCTCCGGTGCGCTGCCTCGATCAGTTCCGGCGCGGGCACACCGAACACAAAGCTGACGACGGCGGGACCCGCCGCCAGCGTTGCCTCCACCTGCTCTTCGTAGTCGGGCAGGAAGCGGTCCGGCATGTGCGGAAGCGGAAGGGCCAGTTCGTCGAAGTACGGCTTCAGGGTTTCCAGGTACCGGTCGAAGGCCGCTTGGGGGAGCGAGGTTGTTTCGTTGCCGGTAGGAATCCAGAGGTTGAGGGCGAACGGCTTCGCCGTTGCCTTCCGCAGCTCAGCCACTGTGTTCCGGATGGCGTCGGCGCGATAACCGTACAGACCGTAGGAACCCAGTCCGCCGCCGTCGCTCACCGCTGCAGTCAGCTCCACGGAAGAGACCCCGCCGAAAGGGCCCAGCACCACCGGAACGTCCGTACCGAACAGAGCGGTAATGCGGTTTGGCCGGGGAGAAGTGCGGTGTTCCGGCGTCATACGGCGGCTCCTGAAAGGTCGGCGGTTTGGCTTCAGGACCCAGTCTCGCAGGGCTGGGTGCTGCTGCCCAACCTGTGGCCGGGGAGTCAGTCTGTTTCCGGGCCTGAGCAGTAGTGGCAGTCGTCGGGGCACGTATCGGTCACGTCTGGCTCCGGAGGAGTTCGAGGCAGTCGCTGACCCGGTCGCTGACCGGGAAGAGTATGCGGCCGCCGAATAGCGCGATTCGTCGTCGAAGTCACGGTTCTTCCTTAATGCATCGGGTGCCGGTCAGGCGTGCCGGTTCAATTCATCCAACCCGAAGGGCCCTGGTCAGCTCAATGGAGGATGTGACCACGCTTGCCACCCCCGTTTGTGCAGGCATCCAGTAGGGCCATGTACCGCGACATAGGGCGGGTACTAGACTGCTGGCGTAAGTCGCCAACCACCTCAGGGAGCACACGATGAACTACTCAGGAACTGGCAACGAGAAAGCCACCCCGGCCAGCGAACTCAACAGGACCCATGTGGGTCAGACAGTCAGTTTTGAGCCGGACGAATTCACACTGGTGTTCGGAAAAATCGCGGCCATCGCGCGCAAGGAAGGCAGCGTGACCATCGCTTTGCAGGGCGTTGAAGGAAGTGGCGGTCTGCAGTCCAGCTACAGCCTCCCCGGCAGTCGGCACGTCTATTTGCAGCCGGACATGCTCACTAATACCGAGTCCACCATCAAGGACCTCTTCGGCAAGGTCCAGGAAAACCTGCGCGGCGGCCACAAGGGCGATGACAGGACGGACAAGCTCTAGCTGGGGAACTGTCCGTCGGGTACAGCAAAGGTCCTTGCCTTCTAAGACGGGGAGGGCACAAATTGGGCTGGGCGTAGGGTGGAAGTTAGACGGAAGGAGCACTTCATGAAGAAAATCCTCATGGTACTGACCAGCGTTTCCGAGATTGGCGATACCGGAGAGAACACCGGGTACAACGTGGCCGAAGCTGCACATCCTTGGAAAGTCTTCAAGGATTCCGGTCATTTCGTCGACTTTGCGTCCATCCAGGGCGGCCAGCCCCCGCGCGACGAGGTGGACTCAAAAGATCCCATCCAGGTTGCCTTCACGGAGGACGAGACCACGCGCGCCGGTCTATACAACACTGCCCGCGTCGACGTCGTTGATCCCGACCAGTACGACGCCATCTTCCTTGTGGGAGGCCATGGCACCATGTGGGACTTCCCGGACAGCGAAGGCTTGCAGAACCTTGTAGCCGGTGTCTACAACGCCGGCGGCGTGGTGGGCGCTGTCTGTCACGGACCGGCCGGACTGCTGAACGTTGAGTTGGCCAACGGCTTTCGGCTGGTCGAGGGCAGGAAGGTCGCTGCTTTCACCAACGACGAGGAAGTTGCCGCAGGAAAGGACAAGGTCATCCCGTTCTTTTTGGCCGACCGGCTTGAGGAACAGGGTGCCACCCACGTCTCCGCTGGTGTCTTTGAGGAAATGGTCGTGGTCGACGACCGGCTGGTGACGGGTCAGAACCCGGCCTCAGCCGCTGGCGTGGCCAAGGAGATGGAGAAGCTCCTGGCAGAGGTCATCCACCAGGAAAAAGCCGAGGAGCAGCACGAGGCGGAGGCGCTGCGCGCCGAAAAGGACGCCGAGAAGAGCGCCAAGAAGGCTGCTGCGGCAGGCACCGAGCACTAACGCCCGCAGCGCGCTGAAACTTGGAGGCCGCCCCGCCGACGGGGCGGCCTCCAACCGGCGTACACGCGCCGGCGACCATACTGTCCAGCGCATCGCGGTCCTGCTTCAGGTTCCGCGCTCCACGATGTACGGCATCCTCAACAAATCAAGGGGCCAAGTTTGGGGCAAAACAAAACCCCTGCTTCCCTTTGTTCATAAGGTAAGCAGGGGTCTTGCCAATTGGCGGTGACGGTGGGATTTGAACCCACGTTGGCTTTGACACCAAACAACATTTCGAGTGTTGCACCTTCGGCCGCTCGGACACGTCACCAACCTGAATAGGTTACCGGAGCATACCGCCCATCCACAAAACGGCATATGTTCAGCCCCTCATGGCGAAGGGACACGTAGCGGAGCTCCAGTGTGAAGGGGCAATTGAGCCCCACTCTTTCAGCTCGAACGGACAGTTGAGGGCCTCCAATGCAGCGCCCTCGAAGTGCTGCACGGTTAGGGGCTGCGGAAGGCCGCGGAGTTGTCCACATAGACCTTCAGCCTGGCCGCTATTGTCAGACCCTCACGGGATGATTTGAGTATGGATAGCAGAGCAGCTGTGGCGACGGCGGAGGCCCTTTCGGTGTCTTTCGGGGAGCTTGCTGCAGTGCTCCGTGAAGCTTCCGAAGGCTCCGCTGCGTGTGCTGATCCGCTTCGCCGTAGAGCTGATGTTGCCCTGAAGGCCTTGGCCGCCGTCGCCTGCGGGGAGGCGAAACTGGCTGCCCTGAAGGTGCATGCGGCCGCAGGTTATGCCGCCGCTGCCGAGGCCCTTGCGGGCCCTTCCGCGTCGCCGCAGGACCATGCCGGTCAGGAGATGGCTGTGATCGCTGAGGTCGCGTGCGTGCTGACGGTCAGCGAACGCTCCGCCGGTGCTCTGCTTTCTGAGGCGCACGCGCTGACCACGGCCCTGCCGTTGACGTTCGCGGCGTTGCAGGCCGGGACGATCTCGTGGCAGCACGCGAGGATCATGGTCGACGAAACCACCAACCTAAACCCCGCGGGAGCGCAGGCGTTGGAGGCACATTTCCTGGACCCCCACGTGGTGAATCCGGCACGTGGCCCGGCCGGTGAGCTCATCCCCGGCCGGTTCCGGCACAAGGCCCGCACCTGGCGGGAACGCCATCACCCGGTCAGCATCGAACAACGCCACCTACGTGGTGTCCAGGACCGGCGGGTGGAGTATGCCCCGGACCGCGACGGCATGGCCTGGCTCTCCGCCTACCTCCCCGCCGATCAGGCCGCCGGGATCTGGAACCGGACCACCGCCGCAGCCCGAGCGCTGCAGGGACCTCATGAGGACCGGACCCTCAGCCAGCTCCGCGCAGACACCGTCGCGACCTGGCTCCTCGGCGCCAACACCACCGCCGCCGCCGGAACCGGTGATGAGGGTAGGGAAAACAGCGGCGACGCGACCGGCGAAACGAGCGGTATCGGCGACACGGGCCTGGTCGTGAGCGGCGGTGTTCCCTCGCCCCGGGCACAGGTCCTCATCACCGTGCCGGTGTTTGCGCTGCTGGGCCTCACGGATGAACCTGCCATGCTCGACGGATACGGCCCGATCCCGCCGTCGATGGCCCGGCAACTGATCGCCGACGGTGCGGAGTCCTTCCACCGGGTCCTGACCGACCCGCGGGACGGTGCACCCCTGGAGATCGGGCGGACCAGCTACCGGCTCACAAAAGCCCAACGCCAATGGCTCAGACTTCGCGACGGGAAGTGCCCGTTCCCCGGCTGCAGCAACCACTCCCTCGACAACGAAGCCGACCACATCCTCGCCTGGGCCCACGGCGGCACCACCGGCATCTCAAATCTCGGCCAGCCCTGCCACAAACACCACAGACTCCGCCACACCACAGCCTGGACACCCACTGCGGCTACCAAAAACCAACCACCTGGCTGGACATCACCCACCGGACGCCACTACACCAGCGAACGGCAGGACTGGGAACCACCCCACTGGCCACAACAACAGTCGGGAAAATGGTCAGCGCTGGCGCCCCGTGCAGATTGAGGAGTGCCCGAAGCCGAAATTCCGGGCGAACCCGTGGGGGCGTTCCCTTTCCCGAACTTCATGGTGCTGACCTTCAGCTGCCCGACAATGAACCGCCCGACCATTCCCTGTTCGCGGAGGCTCTTCCCGGCGGTCCGCTGCCCGAAGTCCCCCACCGAACTGGGACTTCTCCCTCACTGACCGCAGCAACGTCTGACCACCAACCCTAAAGAGAATGCAGGGTTAGGGCCGTGGCAGGGCTATAACGCGGGCGGGGTTAGGGCTGGCAAGGCTGAGGCGGGCAAAACAGGGCAGCCTCCCATCAACAGTGCGAACGGACAGTTACGGCCCCGATTTCAGGGCTCCAAGTGTCATCTCGCACGGAGTGGGTGTCGCGGAGAGCCCCCGCGGACTAGATTCATAAGCAAGATGGCTAACTCAGGCAAAGAGGCACAGGCAACCGCGTACTGGACTACGGGGCCGAAACACGGCGAGCTTCGGAACGAGGCTCTGCACGCCCCCGGGCCCGGCGAAGCTTTGGTCCGCACGCTGTATTCAGGCATCAGTAAGGGCACGGAAATTGTGGTCCACACCGGCTCCGTCCCACCACGCGTGGCCGAGGAGATGCGCGCGCCGCACCAAGAGGGCACCTTCCCGTCGCCCGTGAAGTTCGGGTATCTTTCGGTGGGCATTGTGGAGGAGGGGCCCGAAAACTGGGCGGGGCAGAAGGTCTTCTGCCTCAACCCACATCAGGACCGCTACGTCATTTCCACGGACGCCCTCACCAGGATTCCCGACGGCGTCCCGGCCCGCCGTGCCGTCCTCACAGGCACTGTGGAAACTGCCGTCAATGCCCTCTGGGAAGCCGGACCGAGGCTGGGGGATAGGATCGCCGTCGTCGGCGCCGGTCTGGTGGGCGGCATGGTGGCCACGCTCCTGCGCACGTTCCCGCTGGGACGCCTCCAACTGGTGGACCTTGACCCGGAACGTAGGCACCTGGCGGACAAGCTTGGCGTGGGGTTCGCCCACCCCGATGATGCCAAATCGGACTGCGACATTGTATTCCACTGCTCTGCGTCCCAGGAAGGCCTCGAACGCAGCCTGCAGCTGGCCGGCTATGAGGGGGAGATCATCGAGATGTCCTGGTACGCCAACCGCAAGGTCACGCTGCCGCTGGGTGAGGACTTTCATGCACGCAGGCTCTCCATCCGGGCCAGCCAGGTGGGAGTGGTTGCCCGTGCGCGGCGCCACCGCCGGACCACGGCCGAGCGCCTGGAACTGGCTGTTGAGCTCCTCAAAGACCCGGTCTTCGATGTCTTCCTCACCGGCGTCTCTCCCTTCACGGACCTCCCGGCAGTAGTCCAGAACCTGGCAGACGGTACGCTCCCAGCCCTGTGCCATGTGATCGAATACCCTAACGCTGACAGCCTTGGAGCGTACAACCCCGGGCACGACAGCCCGGCAGAACCGGCCCCAAAGACAGGAAGTAGCCAGTGTTCAGCCTGACCGTCCGACGCCACTTTATGATCGCCCACAGCCTCCCGCGGGAGGTATTCGGCCCGGCCCAGGCCCTCCACGGGGCGACGTTCGTGGCGGAGGTGACATTCCGCCGTCGTGCGCTGAACCAGGACTCGATCGTCCTGGACATCGGGGCTGCGGGCGGCATAATCGAGGACGTGCTGTCCGGCCTCAACTACAAAAACCTGGACGAACATCCGGACTTCGTGGACAGGCTCAGCACCACCGAGGCACTTGCCGAGTACATCGCCCACGCCGTCGCAGCCAGGCTCAAGGATGATGACGACGGCCGCGGGCTCGCGGGAATCGACGTCACCTTGCGCGAAAATCCGGACGCCTGGGCAGCCTACGTATACGACCTGTCCGCCTGATCCCATGCTGGTCAGGTTCCTGGTCCCCGCCAACATCCGCCACAACTCCGGCGGCAATGTCTACAACGCGTGGCTCACCCGAGGCCTGAGAACGCTGGGCGTTTCTGTGGAGACTCTGGTGGTGGAGGGTTGCTGGCCGGAGGCCAGCGCCAGGGAACGACGGCGGCTGGGCGGCCTGCTGGGCGCCTGGGACCCAAAGGTGGACTTACGGCAGGCGGAGGTCGCTCCGGAAACGGTCACCCTCGTGGACGGACTGGTTGCGTGCGGCGCCCCCGACGAACTGGAGTACGCCGCGGCTGCCGGACAACACGCCTGGGTCCTGCAGCACATGCCCTCGCCCAGCCACGCCGACGGCGAAGGGCGCGCGCTCCGGGCGGCTGCCGGAGTGATCTGCACGAGTTCGTCCGCCGCGGCCTCGGCGTCGGAAAAGCACCGGCTCCCAGCCAGCCGGGTTGCCCTGCCCGGGACGGACCCCGCACCGGTGGCGCCGGGTTCGGCCCCGCCACACATCGTTGCGGTGGCAGCGCTGCTGCCCAACAAGGACCAGCTGCTGACCGTGGCGGCGCTGGCCAGGCTCCAGGACCTCGCCTGGACAGCGTCCCTGATCGGAACCGACGACGCCGACCCCGCCTATGCGGCACAGGTCCGGGCAGCCATTGCCTCCTCTGGATTGGAAGGCAGGGTGCGCGTGACAGGCCAGCTCGCAGGAACGGCCCTGGCGGACGAGTGGAACCGGACGGACCTGAGCCTTCTTGTGTCCCGGGCCGAAGCCTTTGGGCTCGTGGTGACGGAATCGCTGGCCCACGGCATCCCTGTCATTGTGCGGGAGGGAACCGGTGCCGTGGACGCGTTGGGCCTCGCCGGGGGAATCACCGGCAGGCTCGCGGGAAAACCGGGGGTCGGGCGTGGTGGTGGGCTGAGTGGCGAACGTGATGGCGGGACATATGCGGTGCCAGGTGCCGCCGTCGGGCTCGTCGAAACAGTAGACAGCGGACGCGAAGACCACCGTGCGGACGTGCTCGGTTCCGTAATCCGGCAGTGGCTGGTGGACGAATCTCTCCGCGCCGCCTGGCGTGCGGCTGCCCTCGCTGCACGGGAACGGCTGCCCGGCTGGGACTCCACGGCCCGGAACGTCCTTGAAATCCTCGGTGGATCTGCTGAACCAGTGACTGCCGAAGGGAACCCTATCGCCACGGGGACGGCCGGTGGACAATAAGCCATGACCACGCTCCCGAGCTCCGCCACCGTCTTGATCCCACCGGCCGTGATCCCACCGGCAGTAAGCCACGATGCCCCGGATCCGCAGGTGCTCACTCCAGAGTTCCTCAGGGCATGGGCCTGGCACAAGCAGGGCCTCGATGGCACACTGCTGGGCGCGGACGCCGCCGACGTGTTTGGCAGGGCCGGCTGGGCCCGTTCCGTCGGCGGAGCCAACCCCTACCTCACGCTCTTTGCCCGCGCCGGCACCAGCCGCGCGCAGGCGGATGCCGACGTCCTGTCGCTGAAAATCCATGAGCTGCCCACCGCCCGAGGCTGCACCTATGTGCTGGGACGGGATGACTTCGCGTGGGGCCTCCAGATCGGCCGGGACGCCGCCGTGGCGCCGTTCCGTGTGCTGGCAAGAATGGGCGTTGAGCGCGGCGAGATCACGCTCCTGGAGGAGGAAATCCTCCACGCCCTGGCCGAGGCCGGCAGCCCGCTGGACCCCAAACAGCTCAAGGACCTGCTGGGCGATTCGGTCCGGAACCTCGGCGAGGAGGGCAAAAAGAAAGGCGCCGCCACCACGTTGCCAACGGCACTGGGCCTCCTCCAGGCGGACGGCCGGATCCGGCGCATACCTGCCAACGGACGGCTGGATCAGCAGCGCTACGGCTACACACTGTGGGGTCTGCCGCGCACCGCCATGGACGGCGACGCCGCACGCAGCCTCCTGTTGCAGCGCTACCTCGGCTGGACTGGCGGTGCCACGGTCAAGCAGTCGCAATGGTTTACCGGGTTCACCCTGGCACACACCAAGGCGGCGTTGGCCGCCACCGGCGCGGTGGAGATTCCCACCGCCAACGGCGAGGTGCTGTGGGTGCTGCCCGACGACGTCGGACGGCTTGCGTCGTTCGAGGCGCCGGCCGAGGAACAGATTCAGCTGCTGGCCGGCACTGACTCGTTGGTACTGCTCCGCAGGAACTCGGGGGATCTCTTTGCCGAGCAGGACAAAGGAAAGCAGGTCCTGGGGTCCACGTTGGCGTTGCAGGCTGATCTGCCGGACCACCCCATCTTCGACCGCGGCCGGATCATCGGACTGTGGCAATACGATCCGGGGGAAGCCCGGATCGCCCATTGGCTCTTTGGCGGGGCCACGCCCGCAGTATCCCGGCGCATCGGCGAGGTAGAGGCCTGGATCCGGGAGGAACTGGGCGACTTCCGCTCCTTCAGCCTGGACTCACCGGCCTCGCGCCAGGACAGGATCGACGCCCTTGATGCCGCCGGCTAAGCCGCGTTACTGCTGGCTGCGGTGCGCTGCGAAAAAGTCCCTGAGGACCGCTCCGCACTCCTTTTCCCGGACGCCGCCGTACACCTCAACCCAGTGGTTGAGCCGGCGCTCGCGGAGGATGTCGAACACCGAGCCCGCAGCTCCGGCCTTCTCATCCCAGGCGCCGAAAACCACGCGGGGAATCCTGGCCAGCACCACCGCGCCGGCGCACATGGCGCACGGTTCCAGGGTCACCACCAGTGTGCAGTCCGCCAGCCGCCAGCCATCCCCGGTGCCGCCGTCGAACTTGGACAAGGCACGCAACCTGTCCGCAGCCTGGCGGATGGCCACCACCTCGGCGTGGGCGGTGGGGTCTCCCAACTCTTCCCGCTGGTTCCGTCCGGAACCGAGCACGGCGCCGTCGGGCCCTATCACCACTGCGCCGATGGGCACGTCATCGGTGGCCAGGGCGCGCCGGGCTTCGTCGAGGGCAAGACCCATCCATTCGAGGTGGTTCTTTCCTACAGCGGCCATGGCTCAATGATAGTTTCGAGAGATATCCATCCTTGACACCCACCGACGCCAGGAGGAACTCGTGGACGGCGATACATTCAGCGGCCGTGTAGGCCAATGGTTCAAGCCGTATGCCGCCTTGTGGCTCACCATGCTGGTGGGTGGTCTGCTGGTGGTTATCTTGGCACTGCTGGGTGCTGAGGTCTACGACAACGTAGTGGATGACGCAGGACTGGCCTCGTTGGACCTGCCCGCGCTGGAGCTGTCGCAGAGCCTGCGGAACCCGGCACTGGATGCCGGGGTAACCGCTTTTACCAACATCGGCGGGGGCATCGGCATGCCCATCCTGGCCAGCTTACTGACCGGCTGGCTGACGTTCCTGAGCCGGACCTGGCGGCCGATCATCCTGGTGGGCGGGGCCGCGGCTGTCTCCACAGTGGCTACCACGGTGGGCAAGCGCCTGGTTGGCCGTACCCGCCCGGACCACTCCGAAGCGGTCCCGCCGTACGAGACTTCGCCGTCCTTTCCCAGCGGACACACCCTCAACACGACGGTGGTGATCGGTGTCGTGCTGTACGTCATGTGCCTCCAGTTCGAAATGCTGTGGGCGCGCATCTCGGCCATCAGCGCCGGGGTGATTTTCATCATCGCCATGGGCCTGAGCAGGGTGTTTCTGGGCCACCACTGGCTGACGGATGTGATGGCCGGCTGGTTCCTGGGCCTTGCCTGGGTGGGCATCGTGATCCTGGCGCACCGGCTGTTCCACGTGCTGCGGAAACGCGAGCACGCGGGCCCGGCACCGACGTTCGAACACCCCGTCCTGCGGGATGATCCGTCGAGCTGATTCCCGGCCGGAGGCTGCCCGCGTGGGTGATAGTTTTGACGCATGCGCACTCTCGTTGTGGACCACCCGCTGGTCGCCCATAAGCTCACCGTCCTGCGGGACAAGAACACTCCGTCGCCGGTCTTCCGGCAGCTGACGGAAGAGCTGGTGACCCTCCTGGCCTACGAAGCCACCCGCGAGGTCCGCACCCAGCCGGTCACAATTGAGACGCCGGTCAGCACCACCGTGGGCACCGCTTTCACCAAGCCCACGCCGCTGGTGGTTCCCATCCTGCGTGCCGGGCTCGGCATGCTCGAGGGCATGACCAAACTGGTCCCCACCGCTGAGGTGGGTTTCCTGGGCATGGCCCGCGACGAGGAAACTCTGGACATCATCACCTACGCGGAGCGGCTCCCGGAAGACCTGACGGACCGGCAGATTTTTGTGCTGGATCCCATGCTTGCCACCGGCGGAACCCTGCGCGAAGCCATCAAGTTCCTGTTCAAGCGCGGCGCGTCAGACGTCACGTGCATCTGCCTCCTGGCCGCGCCGGAAGGCCTGGCCAAGCTCGAAGAGGAACTCGCCGAGGCGAACGTCACCATCGTGCTGGCGTCCATCGACGAACGGCTCGACGAGAAGTCCTACATTGTTCCGGGGCTCGGCGACGCCGGCGACCGCCTGTACGGCATTGCCGGCTAGTGATGGGCTGCTCCAGAATTTAGGTCTTCCGCATTCCCGCCGCCGCAGTTAACCTGCGGCCCATGGAAGGCATCCGCTTCGTCCAGCTGACCCCGCCGGGTTCCGCCTGCTCCATCTGTCTCGGCGAGGGCCTCAATGACGCCCCTCCAGGCACGGCGCCAAGCCTGCAGATGGTAGTCAGTGACATCCAGGGCCGCCCACGACCTCCTCAAGGGCAAGGGGGTGGAGGTCAGCGACATTGACGTGCAGGACTGGGGGCACTTCGTCTACTTTGCGGATCCCGACGGCAACAAGTGGGCGGTGCAGTACATCCCGGGCCGTGACGCCTAAGCCTGTGGCGTGTGAGGCAAAATAGGCAGCATGAACATCCCCGCACCTGCCGCCACGCGAACACCTGCCGCCACACGAACACTGACCTGTCGTGCCGTCCTTTTCGATATGGACGGCACACTGGTGGACTCCACGGCAGTGGTAGAAGAGGTATGGGGAGAATTCGCAGCCCGGTACGGTCTGGACATCGCCGAAATCCTGCGCACTTCGCACGGCATCCAGGCTGCGGATACCGTGCGCCGGTTCGCGCCCGCCGGAGCTGACGTTGTGGCGCTCACTGCCGAACTCGGCGCCATGGAAAGGGTGCGGACTTCCGGTATCGTCGCGTTGCCGGGGGCTGCCGAGCTGCTTGGCAGCCTCCCGGCCGAGGCCGTGGCACTGGTGACCTCAGCGGACAGGACCCTTGCAGACATCCGCATGGACGCCGCGGGACTCGCCATGCCAGCCACGGCCGTGACGGCGGAACTGGTCACACGGGGCAAGCCGCACCCGGAAGGGTATCTGAAGGCAGCCGGGCTGCTGGGCGTGCAGCCGGCGGATGCCCTTGTGTTCGAGGATGCACCCGCCGGAATCGCGGCCGGTGTTGCTGCGGGGATCCGGACTGTGGCCGTGGGCCCCAACACGGGCGAATTGCCGGCAGGAGTGCTCCACATCCCGGACTACCGTGCAGTGACAGTCTCCGTGGAACCGGACGCTGCGGGCCGGCAGATCATTTCTTTCCGGCTTTGACGCCAGCCTTTAACGCCGGCCCGGGGGACTCGAGTCGGCCTAGTACCAGTTGTGCGACAGGTGGAAGTTCAGGGCGCCGCACGGTGACTGGTAGCGCTCCTGGATGTAGTTCAGGCCCCAGTTGATCTGCGTGCGGTAGTTGGTGAGGTAGTCCCCGCCGGCGCTCGCCATCTTCTCAGCAGGCAACGACTGGACGATGCCGTACGCGCCGCTGCTGGCGTTGGTGGCCGTGGTGGTCCAGTCGGATTCCTTGGTCCACAGCGTCTGCAGGCACTGCATCTGGTCAGCGGACCAGCCGTAGGTCGCCAGTTGTCCGGCGGCGTAGGCTTGGGCTCCTGCGGGGTCGTTGACGGCCACAACAGGTGCCGGGACAGGCTCGGGAGCCGGTGCCGGGGCGGCCTCCGGGGCTGGGGCGGGTGCGGGTTCGGCAGCCTGTGGCGCTACGTTGATCTCGGCCGGTGCAGCTTCCGGCTCGGCCGGGGTCTGGATCTGGGCTGCTTCGAAGCTCAGCGTCGACTGGGCGCTGGCTTCTTCGGCGGACTGGTCCGCGCTGGCTGCAAGCGACGCGGATTCGGAAGCGTGTGCTGCGGCGCTGACGCCGACCAGGATGGCGCACGCCGTCGCAAACACGGCGACGCGCTGGCCCACGGAGGGAATCCGGGCTTCCTTGGACAGTGGGGACATAGCTGCACCGACGCGGGTCTGCTTGCGGTGGCTGCCGGACTTTGGGTCGCCCTGCGGGCGTGTTTCTACCTTGAATTCAGACATGATGGATCGCCTCTCACACCTGCGGAGTTAGCTGTCGGGTTCGGATGAGGGCATCCGGCCACACGGCACAATCACGTGTTGGCTTAACCCCAAAGGGCTCTTGGTGCCCGGGACGGTGGGTCCCCCGCCTCTGCCTCTGAAAACGGAATCCGGGAAGCGGCAGAGCTTGGCGTCATCCGGATATGCGGCCCAATCGGGATCCGCACCTTTTCTACGGTACAGGAGCTGGACGCTTAAGTCTCATTTTGGTAACAGGAGTCACGACGATGGCGTGTCGCCTTGCGGCATTCGGGATTCGGCTGCGCGTGCCGCGGCACCGGCAGGAAAGTGTAGGGCGAACTCTGTCCGCCCGGCCCGCGATGTCACTGCCACGCTCCCGCCGTGGGCCTCCATGATGGACTGGACAATGGACAGGCCCAGGCCGCTGGTGCCCTCCGACGCCCCGGCGCCCGAGGCCGGTGCCGTGCCCTTGCGGGCCGCGTCTGCGCGGGCAAACCGGGAGAAAACGTGGTCCACGAACTCCGCAGGGATGCCGCCGCCGTCGTCCGTTACCGTCACCACTGCGGCGCCATCGTCAGACTTCGTGACAGCGGTGACCACTGTGGTTCCGGGTGGCGTGTGCTTGCGCGCATTGGAGAGCAGGTTGACCAGCACCTGACGCAGTTGGGAAGCATCACCGGTGACGGCGAGCGGTTCGTCAGGCAGTTCAAGGCGCCAGCGGTGGTCCGGAGCTATGACTTTCTCGTCACTGACGGTTTCGATCACGAGTTGGGTGAGATCAACTTCGCTGAGCTTAAGGGGCTGTCCCTCATCGAGCCGGGCCAGCAGGAGCAGGTCCTCCACCAGGGTGGTCATGCGCTCGGACTGGTTCTGGACACGGGCCAGGGACTTCCGGCCGTCCGGTGTGAAGTCCTCGGTCATCCGCATCAGCTCCGTGTATCCGCGGATGGCGGTAAGCGGCGTGCGCAGTTCGTGGGACGCGTCTGCAACGAACTGCCGCACTTTGGTCTCGCTCCGCTGCCGCGCCTCGAGGGCACTGGCCACGTTGTCCAGCATCAGGTTGAGGGCGTGCCCTACGCTGCCCACTTCGGTTCCGGGGTTGGAGTTCGACGCCGGGACGCGCACCGCGAGTGCCACCTCGCCCGCGTCCAGCGGGAGCCGGGCCACCCGGGTTGCCACCTCGGAAAGCTGCTCCAACGGCTTCATGGTGCGCCGGATGAGCACGGTTCCTGCCAGCCCGATCAGCGCCAGGCCACCAAGGGAAACGAACACAAAAGTCCAGACCAGCGACGCCAGCGTGCTCTCCTTGGCAGCGAGCGGAAGTCCCGTGACCAGGACGTCGCCGTAGCCGGTTTCCACGGCCACAATCCGGTAATCCCCGTGGGACAGCGAACGGTCCACAGGAAAGCCGTTCCGGGTCAGCGCCAGCAGGGTTTGCTTGTCTTCCGCGTCGAGCGCCAGGCGTGTTGTGTCCGAGTTCAGGAAGCCGCCGCTGGGGATCTGGCTGTCCAGAATCCGCGCATTCAGCGTTCCCACGCTCTGCCCGCGGGCGTCGAGCGGGTCTGTCCGGCCGTTGAATCCGCCCAGGCCCGGACGGCCAGGACCGTTCGAAAGTTTGGCGGCCTGGCTCAGTTGTTCATCCAGCTGGCCGGTCAGAAAGGAGTCCATGGAAGCGTAACTGAACAGGCCCACGGCGCCGCAGATGGCAACCAGCAGCGCCATGGCCAAGAGGATCAGTCGCGTGCGCAGATGCCACGTGTCAGGTTTCAGCCAACTCCGGGCCGGTGTTGGGGTTGCTCGCGGTGAGGACACGGCCTAGTCCGCCGGCTTGATGACGTATCCGGCGCCGCGCACAGTGTGGATCATGGGCGGATGTACGGCATCCACTTTCTTTCGCAGATATGAGATGTAGAGTTCCACGATGTTGGCCTGGCCGCCGAAGTCGTAGTTCCAGACGCGGTCAAGGATCTGGGCCTTGCTGATGACGCGTTTGGGGTTCTCCATGAGGTACCGGAGCAGTTCGAACTGGGTGGCCGTGAGCTGGAGGTCATCGCCTGCACGGGTCACCTCGCGGGTGTCGATGTTGAGGACAAGATCGCCCACCACAAGTTCGGCTGTGTCCATCGCGGCAACGCCGGACCGTTGGACCAGGCGGTGCAGCCGCAGCAGGACCTCCTCCATGCTGAACGGCTTGGTCACGTAGTCGTCCCCGCCGGCCGCGAGGCCCAGGATCCTGTCCTGGACGGCGTCCTTGGCGGTCAGGAAAAGGGCAGGCACCTCCGGGGCGAAGGCGCGGATCCTGCCCAGCAGCTCAACGCCGTCGAAGCCCGGCAGCATCACGTCCAGCACCAGGACGTCCGGGCGGAACTCCTTGGCGAGCTTCACGGCCCCGGGGCCATCGGCGGCAACGGCAACAGACCAGCCGGCCATGCGCAGCCCCATGCTCATCAGTTCGGAGAGGCTGGGTTCGTCGTCAACCACCAGGGCACGGATGGGGGAGCCGTCCGGGTGGGTCAGCTGCGGGAGGTTGTTGGTCATGGAGTGCGAAGTGGCCATGGGACAACTCTCCGATCATTCGGTTAGCCCGCGCTATGGGGTTCCTGTGCGCACGCTGTGAATCCCAGCCTAGCGAGCTGAGTGATCAGGGACGGGTGCAGATAATGCGCGGGACGGAGCCGTTTCCGCTGGACAGGCGGCAATAGGCAGCCAGCAATGTCGGCAAGCCATGCTGCGGTGAATTTTAACGGCTTAACGCAGGGGCTGGACGAAGATTATTCGCAACGGGAGGCTATTTACGCACCCTTGACGGACATCAATCGCCATTTTGTCGTCTTATCAGAATGGTGACCCATGACACAAATCCGTATTTTGTCTCACTATGCGGAACAACGCACCCATTGTTACTTGCAAGTTCGCATTGTTACGTTGCACACTTTGAATTGTGAACAAGAACTCAACAGCACCTGCAGCCGCAGAATATTGGCCCAGCACATCCGCTGCTGCCGACATGCGCTGTTGTCGAATGCACGCCTGACCTTCTAACCCCACGAAGTTCCTAGGCATTCGCCCCCAAGCCCAGCGCCCCCCAGCCCAGCGTAGGGCGCCCTCCCCAGATCTCATTGCGGGGAAATTCAGCATTCGAGCCGCGATGACGGCCATTCACATTGAGGTAAGCATTCATGTCAGTTGCATCCGGATACGTCCACATCTCCGTCCGTAACGCAGGCAAGGCAGGCCAGGCCTCCGGCCTCCGCCAAGGCTTCGGCGCCCGGCCGGCATTCGTCCCGGCAGCCCCCGGCGCGAGCTTTCCTGCCCCCGGCTACGCACCGCAAGGCTACAATCCCAATTCCTACGGCCAACTCCGCGCTGTCCAGCCTGCCGAAGCCGCGCCGCTGACCGCGCCCACCCCGGTTATCGCTGGTCCAAACGCCGTGCGGCCCGTCGCCAACGACACCGTTGCCCGTGGATTTGTCCTCTACATGGGCATCGATGAGGAAACCGCAGCGGCTGCGGGAACCTCCATTGCCAAGCTTGCCCAGGAAATCCGCACTTACGCACAGACACTCGTGACCGGCGCCGAAAGCTATGCGGCCGTTGCCGTGGCCCCGGCCGGCACCCCCGGTTCCGCGCTCGACGTCGTCCGGTCCACCTTTGGTGACCCCACCGTGAATGCACAGAAGCGCACCGAGACTGCCCGGCTTCAGCAGCCCCAGGACCCGCGTCCGTCCGGTGTCCTGATCGACCTTGCCCGCCGAGAAGTCCACCTTGATGGCGAGTCCCTGAACCTGACCTTCAAGGAATTCGAACTCCTGAACTACCTGGTGGAAAACGGCACCCGCACGGTTGGCCGCGATGAGCTGCTCGAGGGCCTGTGGCGCAACGCCGAGGAAGTCCCCAACGAGCGCACCATCGACGTCCACATCCGCCGGCTCCGCTCCAAGCTGGGCCGCCTCGCCAACACCGTCCGCACCGTCCGCGGCCAGGGCTACCGCTTCTACGAGCACCCCGAAGTGATTGTCTGGGCCGCTCCGGAATACTCGATCTAGTCCTTACTTCAGTACCGCGCAAAGGCGGCACGACCCCTCTGTGCCTGTCGTTCGAGGGCGGCGCCGTGGGTCCTGCGGGTCTAGGCTTGGGGGATGAGCGACCACCACATCAAACGCCTGGTGATCATGCGGCATGCCAAGGCCGACTGGCCCGGCGGCGTGGCGGATCATGAGCGGCCGCTGGAGGAACGGGGCCACCGCGAGGCGCCCCTGGCCGGCAAGTGGCTGGTCAAGCACGGTATCCTCCCGGACTTTATCCTGTGTTCCAGCGCGCTTCGCACCCGCCAGACCTGCACCTGGGTGTGCTCCGAGCTGGGGGATAAGGCCCCGACGCCGAAACTTGAGGACGGCCTCTACGCCGCCTCCGCGCTGCGGATGCTCGCCGTGGTCAACCATGTGCCTGACACCGTGACCACGCTGATGCTCATCTCGCATATGCCTGGCGTCCAGGACCTCGCCATGCACCTGGCCGCACGCGACTCAAACCACGACGCCTACATGGACGCCGCCACACGCTACCCCACGAGCGCCCTCACGGTGCTGGAAACGGAAAAGTCCTGGGCCGAACTGGACGGGCAGGACGCCCGGCTGACCAAGTTCAAGGTCCCGCGAGGCCACTGATCGCAGGGGCCCCGGCAACAACACCGCTCGTCGCGGCGACCTCGCGCAGCAGTCCGGCGACGTGCTGGATGCCCGGGCTGGCCGCCATGGTCCGGCGGTACACGATGCCCACCTGCCTGACCTGCATGGGGTTGACCAGGGGCAGGCCGACGACGTCCGCAGGCAGCGCGGGCCGGCCGAGGCGGGGGACCAGCGCAACCACGGCCCCCTGCTCCACCAGGGCGATGTGGGTTGCAAAGTCAGGATCGTAGACCCGGATGTCCGGTACCCGGCCCCGATCAGCGAAGATCCGCAGCAGGGCCTCGTTGCAGATGGCGCCGTGCGGTGTGCTGATCCACCGCTCGTCCACGAGGTCGGCCGGTTCCACCTGGCTGCGTCCGGCCAGCGCATGGTCGCGATGCACCAGGACGTCCGCGACATCCTCGCACAGCCAGTCGAGCGCCATGTGCTCCGGTATCACCAGCGGGACGGAGTTCCAGTTGTGGACCACAGCCAGGTCCGCCTCGCCGTTGGCCACCCGCGCTACCGCTTCCCGCGGGTCCTCCGCCAGCACGCTGATGTCCAGGTCTGCTCCGGATGAAGCCAGCCGTCCCAGCAACGGCCCCACCAGGCCCCGGCAGGCGGTGGAGAAGGAAACAACCTTGAGGTGCCCTGTGGGTTTGGTCGGATCCGCCAAGAGGGTGGATTCCAGTTCTTCGAGCTCCGACAGGATGCGCCGGCCGTAGGCTGCCAGGGTGAGCCCGCGTTCGGTCAGCAGCACGCCGCGGCCGCGGCGCTCCAGGACGGGGAACCCTGTCTGCTTCTCCAGCTTCTTGATCTGCTGGGAGACGGCCGAAGGACTGAAGCCCATCACCTCCGACGCCGCTATGACCGAACCGTGGTGTTCAATCGCAGCCAATGCCCGGAGCGAACCGATATCAATCATGAAGCAAACGTACACGGTTTGACGCAAAATTCAACGCTGGTGCTTCATCGACCCTTCTGCGAGAGTGGGACCGTGAACCTCCGCCACTCCCTCCTTGCCGCCCTGGTCGCCGTCCTCTGGGGCCTGAACTTCGTGGCCATCGACTTAGGGCTTCATGCGAACGGAGGTGAGGTTCCCCCGCTGCTGTTTGTGGCCTTGCGGTTCCTCCTCGTGGTCTTCCCCTGGATTTTCTTCATCAGGAAGCCGGACGTCAGCTGGAAGGCGATCATCGGCGTCGGCGTCTTTATGAGCGCGGGCCAGTTCGGCCTCCTATACCTGGCCATGGCGCTGGGCATGCCGGCAGGGCTAGCCTCCCTGGTCCTCCAGGCGCAGGTGCTGCTCACGGTACTCCTGGCTGCCGGGTTACTGCGCGAGCGGCCCAGCCGGAGCCAACTGGCCGGCGTCGTTCTTGGCGTTGCGGGCCTGGCCGTGGTGGCCGTCGGCCGCAGTGCCGTTGCCCCGTTGCTGCCGCTCATCATCGTCCTGGGAGCCGCGCTGTCCTGGGCTGCCGGGAACGTCATTGCGCGGCAGGCCAAGGCCGCCTCCGGGCTGGGGCTGGTGGTCTGGTCCGGCGCAGTAGTGCCCCTGCCGCTCGCCGGACTGTCGCTGCTGGTGGACGGCCCGGAGGCGGTGTTCAGCACCCTGGCAGACCTCCAGCCGGCCACGATCCTGAGTGCCCTGTACACGGCCATTTTCGCATCGCTGGTGGGGTACGGAATCTGGAACCGGCTCCTGGCCAGCTACCCGTCGTCGGCCGTGGTGCCTTTCACCCTGCTGGTTCCCGTGGTGGGCATGAGCGCTGCCTGGCTGGCGCTGGGGGAGGTCCCGACGCCGGCTGAACTGGCTGGCGGGCTGCTCCTCCTGGGAGGAGTGGCGACGGCGGTAGTCGCTGGCCGAGGCCGGCGCGGTCTGCGGCTGGGTCAGCGGCGGGGTGCCGGTTTGGCGCCCGTCTTGGTGCCCGGTTTGGGTGTCGGCTTGCGGACCGGGGAAGCGGACGACGACGGCCGCTTGGCTGCCGTGTCAGGCATCCGGGCGGGTGGGCGGAGCCCTGACGCGCGCTGAGCTGTGGCCGCACCCCGTGGTGCCGCGCCACGGGTGGCCGCGGTCCGTGTGGCGGCGCCCCCGGCTGCCGGGCGCCGCCCAGCAGGCCGGCCTGCGCCGGACGCGGGCCGCCGCTCGGCCGGTGGGGGCTTCCGTTTCGCAGTTCCCGGACGCCTTCCCGCGGGCCAGGCAGTGCCAAGGAAGAGGACCACTAGGGTGGCAACTGCTGAGGCCGCACCCCAGTAGAAATAGTTGTCCGGATCCCCGGTGGGGAGCGGTGTGCCGAAGAACGATGATTGCTCGGCGAAGGCCAGTTCCCAGGTGCTGACGAAGGCCAGGGAGAAGGCAATGGTGAAGCTGGAACCCGCAGCGGTGGCCACCAACACAAAGCGGCGCCCGCGGGCCAGGACCTCCGCTATGGCCGCCACGTAGGCCAGCGCAACCAGGCCCAGGAACGTGACCATCACGGCTTCTTCCAGGGTGATGGCGGTGAGCACCAGCATGCCCAAGGCGGCGACAGCCGCGATCACTGCGAATTTCCCGCTGTTACCCATGTGGCGCATGTGTTCAATCATCCTGCTACTTCACGAC
Source organism: Pseudarthrobacter sp. AB1 (assembly GCF_014926485.1). NCBI lineage: Bacteria > Bacillati > Actinomycetota > Actinomycetes > Micrococcales > Micrococcaceae > Pseudarthrobacter > Pseudarthrobacter sp. AB1. The sequence goes on along the minus strand of NZ_PZKO01000018.1, from coordinate 39,521 downwards.
ATAGCCGCGCATGATTGCCATGATTGCTGCAACGCTTTGGTCACGGGTGCGTTCGGGGTTGTACGTCTGCCGGTCCAGCCCCACCACAAAGCAGGCGCCAAAGATCGCCGTTTCCAGGCTGCCCCGCGAAATCGTTTCGTCCACAGGGTAGACGGCAGCCACGTTCTCTATGGCCGCGCCGATCACCGCCAGGAGCTCAGCCCGGAGCACCGCGAACGTGTCCCGCCATTCGCTGGGAGTCCGCCAGTTTTCGCTCACCCACAAACGGGCGAAGGACGGGTAATCGGCCATAAAATCCATGGCCTGCCCGATCATTGCCTCCATGGACGCCAGCGGATCGGAGCCGGGCTGCCCGGCCTCGCTGATCAGGCGTGCCTTCAGGATGTCCACGCCGTGCCGCAGCAGCTGCGCGATCAGGTCCGACTTGCTGCCGAAGTTGTAGTAGACGGTGCCCTTGGAGACACCCGCCGCCGCGGCGATCTCGTCCACTGTGACGCCAGCTGCGCCACGCTGGCCAATGAGCTCCATGGATGCGTCGAAGAGCTTCTGCCGGGTGGCGTTGGTCCGGGCCGGGCGGAGTTTCTTCTCGGCCGGCCCATGCATGGCGGGATCGGGCCCGGCGGCAACATGGTCAACAGGATCGTGCACGCCGGGATCAGACACGGCAGAATCAGGCCCGCCAGCTCCGGGCACCGGCTGGCTCATACCGCGATCTCCGGTTTGAGCGTTTTGAGCGTCCAGTACTTGTGCTTCCGGACCGCAAAGGTGGACATCGCAGCGCCCAACAACGTGTAGCCGAGCAGCCCCAGGACAGTGGGCACGATCCCGGACAGCTCCGCGCCGTAGATGAGGTGCCGCATGCCCGTGACCACGTAGCCCATGGGCAGGATTTCGTGGACCACGTGAAGCGGCTCCGGGGTGGTCTGCCAGGGGAACGTGCCGCCCGAGGAGACCAGTTGCAGCACCAGCAGGATCAGCACCACCAGCTTGCCGGGCGACCCCAGCAGCGCCACGATCCCTTGGATGATGGCGCTGAAGGCCATGGCCGCGGCCAGCATAAACAGCCACATCAGCACCGGATGAGCGGGGTTGAGGCCCAGCGCCAGATTCACCACGAGGGTCAGCAGGCTCGCCTGCACCACCGAAACGGCCAGGAACGGAAGCCATCCGCCGACGGCGATTTTCCAGGCCGGGGCGTTCGACGCCAGGGCCCGTTGGGTGATGGGCCGCATCGCCTGGACCAGCATAAAGATGCCGATCCACAAGGCGAGCGTCAGGAAGAACGGTGCCAGCCCGGCACCGTAGGAGTCCGCCTTCGCCTGCGAGACGTTGCTGACCGCAACGGGATCAGCAATCACCTCTGAGAGGCTGCTCTTCTGCGAATCGTCCGGGTTGGGCACCTGCCCGGCTCCCTTGGCAATTTCGTCGGCCAACGTCCGTGAGCCGTCAGCTGCGGTGGCGGCCCCCGCCTCAAGCTGTCCCGCGCCGGCGTCGAGCGTTTGCGCTCCTTGGACGAGGCGCCCGGTGCCGTCCAGCGCGGATTGCTCGCCGGTGGCCAGTGTGGCCGCCCCGGTGTGGAGCCGGTCCGCGCCACCGGAGGCCTGAACGATGGCGTCCTTCAGGGCCGGGGTGGCTGTTGCCAGCTGTGCCGCGCCGACGCTCACGGCCTCGGAACCGTCCGCGATCTGCTGGATCTGAGTGGCGTCGGCCTGGATCCGCGTTTTCGCTGCGGCCACGGGGCTGGAGGCTGCCACCGTATCGAAGTCGGCCAGGATTTTGTCTGCCTGCTGCTGGGTGATCGCTTCGGATGCGACAAGGCGGGCATTCGATTCGATCACGCGCGTCCGGAGACCCTGGTCCGCGGCGTCGAGCTGCGTGACGACGTCCTGGACCTTGGTGTTCAGCTGCGCATTCCCCGCGGCCACCTGTGCCGCGCCGTTGGCGAGGGTCCGGGTGTCGGTGGGCAGCACGGCGGTCTTCTCTTTCAGGACGGAGAGCCCGCTGCTGAGCTGCCCGGCGCCGTCGGTCAGCTGATTGGCGCCGTCACGCAATTTCAGCTGCCCGTTGTAGAGCTCGCCGGCTCCAGCGCTGAGTTCGCTGGTGCCCTTATGCAGGGTGCCCGTCCCGTCGCGGAGGGTTGCCACGCCGTCCGCCAGCCGCCCGGCGCCGTCTGCGGCCTTGAGCATCTGGGCGTGGATGGTGCCGAAGCCCGTGAGCAGCTGGTTCGCCGTCTCTTCGCCCACTTCCTTGGCCACGGTTGTGTGCACCGCGGTGGTCAGTTTGTCCACGATGGTGCTCAGCAGATAGTTGTTGGCATCGTTGGTGGTGACGTTCAGCATTGCCTGGCTGGCTGAATCGAAGCTGCCAGGTGAGACCAGGTTCGTTGAGAACTCCGCCGGGATCTTCAGCGCAAACGCGTACGTGCCGCTGCTGACCCCTGCATCGGCCTCAGCCGCCGTGGGGACCGCCTGCCAGTTGAAGACGTTGCCCTCCACGAGGCCGTCAGCCACCTTCCTGCCCGCCTGGAGCTCGGTGCCGTCGCTGGACGTGGCGCCGGTGTCTTCAACCACCAGGGCGGCCTCGATCTGGTTCAGGTTCCCGTAGGGGTTCCAGTTGGCGTACAGGTACACGGCCCCGTACAGGAGCGGCACCATGATCAGGGCCAGGACGGTCAGCTTTGGCAGCAGCCCGCCGGTCATCCGCTTGAGTTCGGAACGGGCCAGCCGCAGCACGGTCACTTGGCATCCTCGGTTTCACGTAAGAGGGACTCGGTTTCTTCGTCTGTGAGAGCCGGCGCATCGGGTACTTCGTCGGCGTCGGGGAAAGTGTTGCCGATCACCACGGCCGGCCCCGTCCACCCAGCCGGGAGGGCAGTAACGGTGACGACGACGGCGAGCGGCCGGCCGGCGTCGTACGCCAGCTCCTCAAGCCGCGGGAGCCAGTCCGCGGAGTGCGCACCGTGCCTGTCGGGGGAGTCCACCACCAGGAGGTCGGTGTGCGGGTTGGCGAGCGCCAAGGCTGTCAGCAGTTCAATGCGCCGGTCCGGGGCCAGCTGCTCAGTCCACAAGTCCGCGATGTCCTCGAAACTGTTGACTTTGAGCCAAGGCTTGCTGAGCAGGGCGCCCCGGTAGCGGCGGGGGATCAGGGCGAGGTCCTCGGTGACAAGGTCCCGGACGCTGAGGTGCTGCTCGGGCTCATTCACATTGGGGGAATCCACCAGTGCGCTCGCGAGCCTGAGGGATTTGGTGCGTTCGGTGGCGTCCCACGAGATCCGGCCGCCAGTAGGTTTCATGCGCCCGCTGATGGTCAGGGCAAGGGCTGTCCGCTGGTCCTGACGTTCGGCGGTGACGAGGAGGAGCCCACCCCGGCCGACCCGCAGAGAGGTGGGCGGGAGCAAATCGTCGCGCCGGCCTTTCACATGGAGCTGCTGTACGGAGAGCAAGAATAGCCTTTCGACGGGGTATGTCCGCCCCAAGCCTAACTGAACTGACTGGTCAGTTCAAATAGTGTAGGCCCTTGTGGGCGCGCGGGTGGAGCCGGCCAGCGCGAGCGGGAACTTGCGGCCCCGACTACAGGCCGTACTTTTCCAGGAGCCGCAGCCACACCTCGCTGACGGTGGGAAACGACGGCACCGCATGCCACAGCCGCTCCAGCGGGACCTCGCCCACCACGGCGATGGTGGCGGCGTGCAGCAGCTCACCCACGTCCGGGCCGGCGAAAGTGGCTCCCAGCAGGACTCGGCGGTCCTCGTCCACCACCAGTTGCGCCCAGCCTTCGTAGTGTTCGGAATGCAGGGACGAACCCGACACCTCGATGGGCAGTTCCACGGACGCTACGTTGTAGCCGTCCCGCTTCGCCTGTTCCACGGTGCGCCCCACAGCCGCCAGCTCGGGGTCGGTGAACACCACGCTGGGGACGGCATGCTGGTTGGCGGTCTGGGCGTACCGGCTCCAGGGCCCTGGGGTGCCGCGGAGCTCGCCCTTGGCGCGGGCCGCGATGGCGTCGCCGGTAGCGCGGGCCTCGTACTTACCCTGGTGGGTGAAAAAGTTGCTGCCGGCGGCGTCGCCAACGGCGTAGAGCCAGGGATACTCTCCATCCGAGCCCTCATCGTCCTGAACGTTCTGGGTGCCCGGCGCATCCGGGATGCCCTGGACTAGGCCAGTGGAGTCGGTGGTGAGTTTCAGCGGCTGTCCGTCCCGGGCCTCGAAGCCCAAACTTTCCAGGCCGAGGCCTTCGAGGGCGGGATGCCGGCCGGTTGAAACGAGGACCTTGTCGGCCGTGACAGTGGTTCGCCCGTCCGGCGTCCCGTCCTGAACCGTGAGGGTGAACGTGCCGTCGTCGTTTTCCCGGACACTTTCGGTGGACGTGTTGAGGCGGACCGCAACGCCGTCCGCCCGCAGCCCCGCGACCACAAGCCTGCTGGCCTCCGCGGGAAACGTGCCCAGCAGTCCGCTCCTGGCTACCAGTGTCACGTCCGAGCCCAGGCGTGCGAACGCCTGCGCCAGCTCTGTGCCCGCCACGCCGCCGCCGATCACAGCCAGCCGCTCCGGTACCTGCTTGGCCGAGGTGGCTTCGCGGGTGCCCCAGACCTGCAGGTCCGCCAGTCCGTCGATGGGAGGTGTAGTTGGCCTTGAGCCGGTGGCGAGGACGACGGCGTGACGGGCCTTGAGCTCGTAAGTGTTGCCGTCCAGCCCGGCTACTTCAACGGTGCGTGGTGCGGTGATCCAGCCGTGGCCGCGGATCAGCTCAATCCCGGCATCTTCCAGCCACTTCACCTGGCTGTCGTCCTGCCAGTTTGCGGTGAAGTAGTCCCTGCGCTTAAGGACTGCCGCTGCATCCAGTGTCAGGGTGATGGCTTCCACCGCGCCCGGTACGGACTGTGCGCCGTGCAGGGCCGTGCCTGGTCGAAGCAGGGCTTTGGATGGCATGCAGGCCCAGTATGAGCATTCGCCGCCCACCAGTTCGGCTTCAATGAGGACGGCCGTCAGGCCGCCCTGGACCACCCGGTCGGCGACGTTTTCCCCCACGGCACCGGCGCCGATCACAATGACATCGAATTCACGTTGCAGCGTTGCAGGCGTCATTCGTCCAGCCTACGCCCGCCTCCCTTGAGGCGGGGAGTGCCGCCGTCGTCAATCCTGTGACGCAGAACTGCGTAACATTTGACCACGCGTGGCGGGCTCACCCGCGCGAATCCAGGGGCGGTGCAGGGGTTTGCGACCAGAAGTGACGCATTTCCGTCGGCCTGCCCCGGCAGTTCCCGAAGCTGAAGACGGGTGCCGCCCGGGGCGTAACTTAAATGACAAAAGGCCCGTATCGGCGAACCGATACGGGCCTTGCTCTGTGCGCCCAGAGGGATTCGAACCCCCGGCCTTCTGTTCCGTAGACAGACGCTCTATCCAGCTGAGCTATGGGCGCATCTTGTGTTTCGCGGAGTTTCTTGCTCCCCGAACCTCGAATTACTTTACGCGAGGGAGGGCCGGAGTTCCAAATCGAGAAGCCTGTAATCTAGCCAACTAGACCGGTCTAGGTGACCTTCGTCACTTAATTCCACCGATTTGTCCGCTTTTTCCTTGAATTTGCGCGGTTTTCGGTTCAAACGCCCACCAACGTGCACGGCTGGTCCAGTTTGGGTCCCTTGGCGGCCAATAGCATTTAGTCCACACCGATGAACCCGAGGAAGGGAACCGCAATGGGCGATCTCGCAAGACTGCCGCTGCTTGAGAAGGCACCCACCACACATGCTGGCCTGCTGGCATGGGTCGAAGAGGTTGCTGAACTTACTCAGCCGGACCGCATTCACTGGGTTGACGGTACCGAAGAGGAAAACACGCGTCTCACTGACGAACTCGTCGCAGCAGGGACGCTGACGCGCCTGAACCAGGAGCTCTTCCCTAACTCTTTCGCTGCATTCTCTGATCCCGCGGACGTAGCCCGTGTGGAAGAGCAGACCTTCATCTGCTCCGAGAAGGAGCACGACGCCGGCTTCACAAATAACTGGATGGCCCCGGTCGAAATGAAGCAGAAGCTGCGCGGACTGTTCGGCGGCTCCATGCGCGGCCGCACCATGTACGTGATCCCGTTCGTCATGGGCCATCTGGATGCCGAAGATCCCAAGTTCGGCGTCGAGATCACCGACAGCGCCTACGTTGTTGCCTCGATGCGTATCATGGCCCGCATCGGCACCGACGTCCTGAACCGGATCACCGAGACCAATGCCTTCTTCGTGCCGGCCCTGCACTCCCTGGGTGCGCCGCTCGAAGCCGGCCAGGCCGACGTGCCGTGGCCGTGCAACCCGGACAAGTGGATCGTGCACTTCCCCGAGGAGCGCTCCATCTGGTCCTTTGGTTCCGGCTACGGCGGCAACGCGCTGCTGGGCAAGAAATGCTACGCCCTCCGCATCGCCTCCGTGATGGCCCGCGACGAAGGCTGGCTGGCCGAGCATATGCTCATCCTGAAGCTGACGTCGCCGGAGCAGAAGACGTACTACGTCTCGGCTGCCTTCCCGTCCGCCTGCGGCAAGACCAACCTCGCGCTGCTCGATCCCACCATCGAGGGCTGGAAGGTGGAAACCCTTGGCGACGACATCACCTGGATGCGGTTCGGCAAGGAAGGTGAACTCCGCGCCGTTAACCCCGAGGCCGGCCTCTTCGGCGTTGCCCCGGGCACTGGCTGGGGCACCAACCCCAACGCGATGCGCGCCATCGCCAAAGGCAACAGCATCTTCACCAACGTCGCACTGACCGACGACGGCGGCGTGTGGTGGGAGGGCATGACTGAGGAAGTGCCTGCTTACCTGACCGACTGGCAGGGCAATTCCTGGACCTCGGACTCCGATAAGCCGGCCGCCCACCCGAACTCGCGCTTCTGCACGCCGATCGACCAGATCGACATGCTGGCCGAGGAGTACAACAACCCGGACGGAGTGGAGCTTTCCGCGATCCTGTTCGGCGGCCGCCGCAAGACCACCATCCCCCTGGTGACCGAGGCCCGCAGCTGGTCAAACGGCATCTTCATGGGCTCCACGCTGTCCTCGGAGACCACTGCCGCTGCAGCCGGAGCAGTAGGCGTTGTGCGCCGCGACCCCATGGCCATGCTGCCCTTCATTGGCTATGACGCCGGCGATTACCTGAACCACTGGGTCAATCTGTCCGCCAAGGGCAACCCGGAACGCCTGCCCAAGATCTTCCTGGTCAACTGGTTCCGCCGCACGGCCGAGGGTGGCTTCGCCTGGCCTGGCTTCGGCGATAACGCCCGCGTCCTCAAGTGGGCCATCGAGCGCCTGGAAGGCAAGGCAGACGCCGTCGAGACGCCCATCGGCTTTGTCCCCACGGGCGAATCCATCGATCTTAAGGGCCTGGACATGACGCCCGCACAGGTCGAAGAGGCTGTCCGCGTCGACCCGGCAGAGTGGGCCACCGAGCTCGCATCCATCGAGGAGTGGTACGCCAACTTCGGCGGTTCCCTCCCCGAGGCGCTGCAGTCCGAGCTTGCCGGCCTGAAGTCCCGCCTGGGCTGAGTCCCCCGCTAATCACGACGGCGGCCCCGCACCTTTGCAATAAAGGTGCGGGGCCGCCGTCGTTCCCCACCGGCCCCCTGGCCCCGCATGCTCGGCCAGGGAACCCTGCCGGCGTGGGCCCATCCATGTATCGGATCAGCTGGCGAGCCAGATGTCAGGTCCGAAGACCTCGTAGTGGATTTTCGTGGCCGGGATGCCGGCGTTGATGGCCTCGTTGCGGATGTGCTTCATGAACGGCAGTGGCCCGCAGAGGTACAGTGACGCATTGGCGGGCAGGTCCACTTCACGCAGGGACATAAAGCCTTTGTTGGCCCCGTCGCGTGGCTCTTCCAGCCACAGCTGTAGGTCAGCGCTGTCCAGGCGTTCGACGTCGTCCGTCATCTGACCGCGCAACGCCCAGCTGTCCAGCGTGCTTTCCGCGTGCAGCACCAGCACCTGCCGGTCGGAGCCCGACTCGGCGAGGGACCGGAGGATCGATGCCGTCGGCGTGCAGCCGATGCCGGCCGATGCCAGGACCACCGGGCCGTCGCCGCCCTTCAGCGTGATCTCGCCGTAGGGATTAGAAATTTCCAGGACGTCGCCAACCTCGACGGCGTTGTGCAGCACAGGGGAGACCTCGCCGCCGTCGTCGAGCTTGGTGGTGAAGCTGCGGCTCGTACCTGCATCGCCCGAAAGTGAGTACTGCCGGACCTGGCGCAGGCCGTCGGGGAGCTGGACCTTGACGCTGACGTACTGGCCGGCCAGGGCGGGCGTGACCGGGGTGTCGTCTGCAGGTTCCAGCGTAAAGGTCATGGAACCGATACCGGCATGGTTCTTTGAGGCAACCTTCCATGGCGTCCACATCTTGCCGTTGGCCTGTGCTGCGTAAAGGCCCTTTTCGATCTTGATCAGGGCGTCGGCCATCAGCCAGTACACCTCGGTCCAAGCTTCGGCGATTTCCGGGGTAATGACTTCGGCCAAATCCTCCGCGATGGCCGCGAAGAGGTGCTCGTAGACCACCTGGTACTGGGGCTCAGTGATGCCGAGTGACGCGTGCCGGTGGGCGATGCGGGACAGCACGGTTTCGGGGAGGGTGCCCGGGTTGTTGACCAGGTGCGTGGCGAAAGCGGCGATGCTTCCGGCCAGCGCCTGCTGCTGGTCGCCCGAGCGCTGGTTGGAGCGGCTGAACAGGCCATCCAACAGTTCCGGGTGGGCGGCGAACAGCCGTGCATAGAACTTGGGAGTGATGGCGCCGATCCGGGAACCGACGAGCGGCAGTGTGGCCTCAATGACGGGGCGGGATTTGTCCGAGAGCATGTGTACTCCTGCGATAGGGGCCGGGCTTTCACCCGGTCAACGTGAATACTTACATTTAAAATGCGCATATTCGTAACTCAAGTTCTACACCTCGTAGAAGTTGGAATCAAATTGGCGGTGAGGTGGGCGCGGCGCGGGGCTACAGGCCGGGGCGCAGGCCGATCATCTGGAAGACGGGTGCCATCTGCCGCGAGCCGGGAAGTTCGGCCACAACAACTCCATCAAGTTCCCGGTAAAACGCTTCGCGGGCGCGGGCCAGCGCGGCGCGAAGCGTGCATTCGTGGATCAGCGGGCAGTCGCCGCCCGGCGCGACGCAATCGGCCGCATCCGTCCGGGTGTCAAGGTCCCGCAGGACCTGGCCCACCGTTGCCCGGCGGCCAGCGGGGCTGAGCCGGGATCCGCCCGACCTGCCGCGCTCAACGTCGATCAGGCCCAGTGTCCGCAGTTTGGCCATCGCCTTGCTGACGTGGTTGTACGGAGTGCCCACGGCATCGGCGATGTTCTGTGTAGTCAGGAGGGTGGCCCCGGGCGCGGCGGCCAGGACCATCAGCGCCCGGAGGCTGACGTCTGCGAAGGCGTTGATTTTCATGGCAACCGGGGCGCGGTCTAGTCCACCCAGACGGTGGGTTCGCTGGTGTCAGCGGCGAGCTGGCCAAACTCCCATTCGTGCGTCCCGGTGTTGGCGGCGTAGGGGAGGACCGCGGCGAAGACGGATCCATCGCGGTGTTCGGCAGCCACATGGATGGCATCTGTTTCTTCCTCGATCAAGAGGATGTCGCAGACAATAGCGGCTGCGCGGAAATCAGCCCGGTTCTGCCGGAGCAGCTCGGTGAGGTCGCTGATCATCGTGTCCGCGTCGAAGTCCGCGTCGGAGCCGCCCTGGGCATCAGCCGGTGTAACGGCCACGAGGCGGACTTCGCCGTCGTTCTCCACCACCAGTGCGAACGGCAGGAAGCCGCCGTTTCGCTCGAGCTGTTCCTGGGCTGCGCCGACGCCTGTGCCCAGTAGGTTTTCCAGGTCCGTGGCCGAGGCCTCCGGAACGGAATCCCGCCAGGAAGCCACCGCAGCCGGGCCGTCGGTTTCTGTGGCTTCGTAGGCCACTTCCGGGTTAGCGCCTGACATTGGAGAGCACGCGGTCGCGGACGCGTTCCATCGTGGACCGGTCCGTTGCTTCCACGTTCAGGCGGAGGAAGGGTTCCGTGTTGGACGGGCGCAGGTTGAACCAGAAGCTGCCGTCATTTGCCGTGAACGTGCTGCCGTCCATGGTGTCCACGGTGATGTCCTCGGCGGCGAAGTCGGTGTGGACACGCTTCACGGCGCCGGCCTTGTCCTGGATCTCCGAGTTGATCTCGCCGGAGGAGACATAGGGTTCGTACTCGCGGCCGAGCTCGGACAACGGTCCGTCCTGCTCGCCGAGGGCAGCGAGCACGTGCATGGCTGCGAGCATCCCGGTGTCTGCGTTCCAGAAGTCGCGGAAGTAGAAGTGGGCTGAGTGCTCGCCGCCGAACACGGCACCTTCCTCGGCCATGACTGCCTTGATGAAGGAGTGGCCCACGCGCGTGCGGACGGCGCGGCCGCCGTCGTGCTCTACCAGTTCCGGCACTGCACGGGAGGTGAGCAGATTGTGGATGACCGTGGGCGTCGCCTCGCCCTGCGCCTGGGCGCGGGCGATTTCGCGGCGTGCCACCATACCGGTGACGGCCGACGGCGACACAGGCTCGCCCTTTTCGTCGATGACGAAGCAGCGGTCGGCGTCGCCGTCGAATGCCAGGCCGAGATCGGCGCCGTGCTCAATGACGGCCGCCTGCAGGTCGCGGAGGTTTTCCGGCTCGAGGGGATTTGCCGGGTGGTTCGGGAAGGAACCATCCAGCTCGAAGTACAGGGGGATGATCTCGAACGGCAGCTTGGGCAGGAGGGCGTTGCCCAGCACCGCCGGTGTGGTGAGGCCGGCCATGCCGTTGCCTGCGTCGACAACTACCTTGAGCGGGCGGGATCCGGAGAGGTCCACCAGCTGGCGGAGGTACTCGGAGTAGTCCTTCAGGACGTCGTGGACGCCGATCAGGCCGCGGGCGGGGGCCGCCGGGATGGAGCCTTCGTTGAGGTACTGCTCGGCGAGTGCCTGGATCTCTTTGAGGCCTGATTCGGAGGAGATGGGCTGCGCGCCTGCCTTCGACATCTTGATGCCGTTGTATTCGGCAGGGTTGTGGCTGGCGGTGAACGTGGCGCCGGCGGCGTTGAGGGAACCGCAGGCGAAGTAGAGCTCATCGGTGGAGATCAGGTCAAGGAGCTTGACGTCGGCTCCGCGGGTGGCCGCACCGTCGGCGAAAGCCTTGGCGAACTCGGGAGAGGAGGGACGCATATCGCCGCCCACCAGGATCGTCTGTCCTTCCAGTTCCAGGACATCAACGAACGCGGCGCCCACGGCTTCGACGATTTCAGCGGTGATGGATTCGCCCACGATGCCCCGGACGTCGTAGGCCTTGAAGGATGCCGAGAGGTCAAAAGTCTTTGTCTGTTCGCTAGTCACGGGTCTTATCTTACGTGGACCCGCGGACCTTCCCGGTTGTCCACATACGGAGGTCCCGGCTTTATGGGTGTCGGTGCGGGCTGGGATACTGAATCAATGGTCGATACCCAGAACGCCGCCCTTCTTTCCGCTTCCCCTGACTCACCGTCCGCCACAAAAAGCCAGGCTTTGGAGGTTCTCCGCGAACTTGTGGGGCATCCGGAGGCGGATTTCCACGACGGACAGTTTGAGGCGATTGAAGCGCTGGTAGACGGCGGCCGGCGTGCTTTGGTGGTCCAGCGTACCGGTTGGGGAAAATCGGCGGTGTACTTTGTGGCGTCCCTGCTGCTCCGGCGCCGCGGGGCCGGCCCTACCCTGATCGTTTCGCCGTTGCTAGCCCTGATGCGGGACCAGGTAGCTGCCGCTGCCCGCGCCGGAGTGCGTGCTGTGGCCATCAACTCGGCGAACCAGCTGGAATGGGACACCGTCCGGGAACAGCTCGCCGCCGATGAAGTCGACGTGTTGCTGGTGTCGCCGGAACGGCTCACCAACCCGTCCTTCCGCGAAAACCAGCTGCCGGAGCTCATTCGGCGGACGGGCCTGCTGGTGATTGACGAGGCACACTGTATTTCGGACTGGGGCCACGATTTTCGGCCGGACTACCGCCGGATCGCTGACCTGATCACCCAGCTGCCGGAGTCCGTTCCTGTCCTGGCCACCACTGCCACGGCGAACTCGCGCGTGGTCCACGACATCGAGGAACAGCTTGGCGCGGGGGTCCTCACCATCCGCGGAACCCTGGGCCGTGATTCCCTGCGGCTGGGCGTCCTCACCCTCCCGAATTCGCGCGAACGGCTGGGCTGGCTCCTGACGCACCTGGCCGACCTGCCCGGCAGCGGCATCATCTACACGCTGACAGTTTCCGCCGCGGAGGACACAGCCCGGCTTCTCGCCGAAGCCGGGCACACCGTGCAGGCCTACACCGGCAGGACCGATCCCGCTGACCGGGAGCGCGCAGAGCAGATGCTCAAGGACAACCAGGTCAAGGCGCTGGTGGCCACCTCGGCGCTCGGCATGGGCTTCGACAAACCGGACCTTGGCTTCGTGGTCCACCTCGGGGCACCGTCTTCCCCCGTGGCGTATTACCAGCAGGTGGGCCGAGCGGGCCGTGGCGCGGCGAACGCAGATGTCCTGTTGCTGCCCGGTTCTGAGGACCGGGATATCTGGCAGTACTTCGCCACCGCTTCCATGCCTTCGGAGGAAAAAGCCACAGCGGTGCTGACGGCGTTGGCTGAGGCCGGAACTGCCGTGTCAACGGTTGCGTTGGAGGCCCGTGTTGATCTCCGCCGCACTCCGCTGGAGCTTCTGCTGAAGGTCCTGGCCGTGGACGGCGCCGTGGAACGGGTCGGTGGCGGGTGGCGTTCAACAGGCCAGCCCTGGATCTACGACGCCGAGCGTTACCGTCGGATCGCCGAGGCCAGGGTGGATGAGCAGGACTCCATGGTGATCTACCAGGACACCGCCGGCTGCCGGATGGAATACATCACCTCGGTCCTCGATGATGAGACCGCGCACCCCTGCGGGAAGTGCGATAACTGCGCAGGCCGCTGGTTCCGGGCTGACATAGCCGCGGATGCCACGGCAGCGGCGGGCCAGACACTCACCCGCGCCGGCGGCGTCCTGGAGGCACGGCTGCAGTGGCCCAGCGGCATGGACCGCCTGGGCGTTCCGGTTAAGGGCAAGATCAAGCCGGACGAAGGGCTGGCGGACGGCCGCGTGCTGGCCAGGCTGACTGATCTCGGCTGGGGCGGCGCACTGCGGGAACTTTTCGCGGCCGGCGCCGCGGACCGGCCGGTGGATCCCGCCATGCTGCAGGCCTGTGTCCAGGTCCTGCGGGAATGGGCTACCGGTGACGGCCGGAACCCGGGCTGGAGCGGTGCAGGACGGCCGGCCGCGATCGTCAGCATGCCTTCCCGCAGCAAGCCCGAACTGGTCCGGTCCCTTGCCCAGGGAATTTCTGAAATCGGCCGGATCCCTTACCTTGGCGAGCTGGCCCTGGGCCACGGCGGACCCACGGGAAGCCGCGGCGGCAACAGTGCGTACCGGCTCGCGGGCGTCTGGGACCGTGTGGTGGTTGGGCCGGAGCTGGACGTGGCCATGGCATCACTTCGGGGCCAGGGCGTGATGCTGATAGACGATCTCGTGGACAGCCGGTGGACCGTTACCGTTGCTGGACGTGCCCTGCGCCAGGCGGGGGCGGGGGCTGTTCTTCCGCTGGTGCTTGCCCAGGCCGGCTGACCTCGGCGCCAGCCTGCCGGTGCAGTGACAGGCTGTCCGCCGTACTCAAGAGCATCAGGACGGCCATGGTGAGGAAGGCCCCGCGGAAGGGGCCGGCGTGATCGGCGGGGAAGGCCCCCGCGCCGTCGAAAATCCGGATCAGCAGAGCGCCAACAGCGATGCCGGCCCCTGCAGCGAGCTGCACCAGGGTCGCCGACACGGCATTGGCCGACGTCAGCTGGGCGGGCGCGATGTCCGCGTACTGCACTGACGCGTAGGCGGAGAAGCCGATGGAGCGGAAAGCCCCGCTGCAGACCAGCAAGGCGAAAGTCAGGGCCTGCGGCGTGTCCGGAGTGAGCAGGGCGCACAGTGCGAAGGTCACCGCCGAGGCCAGGGAGCCGAAGACCAGCATGGCCCGGAAACCGAAACGTCGGATCAGCGGCGTGGTGGCCGGCTTGATGCCTATGTTGCCGATGAACACGGCCGCCACCATGATTCCTGCGTGCAGGGGCGACCAGCCGAAGCCGGTCTGGAACATAAGCGGCAGGAGGAACGGCACCGAGCTGATGGTCAAGCGGTAGACAAACCCGCCGGTAGCCATGGCCCGGAATGTGCGCGTCGAAAAAACGCTGAGGTCGAACAGAGGATTTTTGGCCTGCCTCATCCACAGTACGGCCGCCGTGAGGGCACACCCGCCTGCAGCGGCGCTCAATGCAGCCCATGGACCGTCGGGGTGTACGGTGGCCAGTTCCAGGCCCACCACCAGGGCGCCCACGCCGGTTGTGGTGAGGAGCAGGCCCAGCCAGTCCAGCCGGCGGGTGCTGTCCCCTGCGCCGGTTGGAACCAGCCTCAGTGCGGCGATGAAGGCAGCCGCGCCCAGCGGAAGATTGATGAGGAAGATCCAGTGCCACGACAGGTAGGTGGTCAAGGCGCCGCCCACCAGCGGCGCCAGTACGGGAGCCAGCAACGCGGGCCACACCAGGAAGGCCGTGGCGCGCAGGAGTTCGGACTTGGGTGTGCCGCGTAGTACCAGCAGGGTGCCAACAGGAACCATCATGGCCCCGCCGGCGCCCTGCAGGATCCGGCTCAGCGTTAGCACGGTCAGGTCGGGGCTGACGGCGCAGGCCAACGAGGCGAGCGTAAAGAGGGCAATTGCGACGCAGAATACTTTGCGCGCCCCCACGCGTTCAGCAAGCCAGCCGCTGAGCGGAATTCCCATGGCCACGGTCATGAGGTAGGCCGTCATGGTGATGTTTACGTCCGCGGCCGGAACGCCAAAGTCGCTGGCGATGTTGGGGATGGCGGTGGTCAGGATGGTGCCGTCCAGGAACTCCATAAAGAACGTGGCAGCCACCAGTAGCGCCAGGCGGGGATTCCACGACTGGCTTGTGCTGGTTTCCATCCCTGGGGCGTTGCTTGCTGCCATTCCACTATCCTGCCACCGCCGCCCCGGGTGGAGCCTCTGGCGTCCGCACCCCGGACCGTCAGCCCTGCCCGCGGACCACGCCCGGCTCCCGCCCGCGATCACGCCCGGCTCCTGCCCCGGGAACGCAAAAGGCCCCGGTCCAGGACCGGGGCCAAACGCGGAGACGGGGGGATTTGAACCCCCGGTGGAGTTGTGCCCCACACTTCATTAGCAGTGAAGCCCATTCGGCCGCTCTGGCACGTCTCCAATGGCTATTACTAGCCCACCAAGGATACGCAGAACGGGGCACGCAGTGCAAAACGGCCGCCGAACGCCTGTCCCCGGCCCGGCCCACAACCTCCGGGGCGCCGCCTGCCGGCGGAAAGACCTGCGGAAGACCTGCGCCGGGAGCGGGTTAGCGGGAGCGGATCATCCTGATTTCGTGAAGGTCTTCCCAATCTGCCACGCGGTTCTCGGCCCCGTCAGGAGCGAATCCCAGCCGTTCGTAGAATCCGATGGCCTTGCCATTTCCCGCGGCCACCCAGAGGCTGGCGGGCCCTGCGCCGAGTGCAGCCTCAAGCAGCCTGCGTCCCAGACCGAGGCTCTGATGGGACTTAAGCAGATACAGCCCCCACAGCTCCAGGCTCCCTGAGGTGGGCAAATCCTGATCGGTGTCCCCTCGCGGCACTGTGCGGGTTGCGGAGAACCCCACCACTGAACCGTCCACGCACGCCACCCAGGCGGCCGGCTCGGGGGCAAACAACAGCTGACACCACATCGGCAGCCGGTCGGCCGGTTTCAGGGCAGCCAGGAAGGCGTCTGACATCAAGCCAGGGTAGGTCTGCTGCCAGCACTGGGTGTGGACTTCGGCCAGTTGGACGGCATCAGCCGGTCTGGCCCGCCGGACGTCCACGCAGGCCACTACGCTCATCCGCCTGCCAGCGTCCGCCACAGGAAGTGCTGGCTGCGGGCCTGCAGAGCGGCGGCCTGCCGGTTGTCCGACGCCCCGGCGTGGCCGCCTTCCAGCGCCTCGTGGAACCAGACATTCGGGATGCCCATCGCCTGCATCCGGGCAGCCATCTTGCGGGCCTGGACCGGTCCCACCCTGTCATCCGACGTGGCTGTCCAGATGAATGTTTCGGGGTACTCCACACCGTCCCTGAGCAGGTGGTACGGCGAGAAGGCCTTGATGTACTCCCATTCCGCCGCCACGTCCGGGTCGCCGTATTCGGCGATCCAGGAGTGCCCGGCGGAGAGCCTCGTGTAGCGCCTCATGTCCAGCAGCGGAACGCCGCAGGAGACGGCTCCGAAAAGGTCCGGGTAAGTCGTGAGCATGTTGCCCACCAGCAGCCCGCCGTTGGACCCGCCCACGCAGCCTAGCCGCTCCCGGGAGGTAACGCCACGGTGGACGAGGTGCTGCGCCACGGCGGCAAAATCCTCGAAGGCGCGGTGCCGGTTTTCCTTGAGCGCGGCCCGGTGCCATGAGGGCCCGTATTCGCCACCGCCGCGGATGTTGGCCACCACGTAGACGCCGCCGCGGGAGTGCGCTGCCTCGCCGGGCACGCCAGAAGTGGCGGTCCGGCGTTCCAGCCAAGCACGGCCAACTGTTCCGCTGTACGCAGGGGTCCGGGAGACTTCAAAGCCGCCGTAGCCGGAGAGCTGTGTGGGGTTCTGCCCGTCCAGGACCAGGTCCCGCGAAGCCACCTGGAAGTAGGGGACCCGGGTGCCGTCCGCGGACACGGCGAAGTGCTGCTGCACCTCGTATTGGTGGTCGTCAAAGAACGACGGCGACGCCTTCACTTCCGCATGATGGCTCACCACACCAGTGCTCACCACACCAGTGCTCACCTCATCAGTGCTCACCTCATCAGTGCTGCCGGAACCAGCGCGCTCCAGCGTTCCGCGCATCAGTGTGCTGGGGGTGGTGAAGCCGGTGGCGACCAGCCAGAAGTCGTCGCCGGCACCGCCGTCGGCCGGTCCTTCGTCTTCGTCATCCACCGCGTAGGCGTTGACGTCGTGCAGCGGCGGGCAGGCGTCCAGCAATGAGGAAGCCCAGGCGCCCCCGTTGGTTGTGCCCCCGTTGGTCGCGCCGCCGTTGGTCGCGCCGCCGTCGGACGCTGCGCCCGGCGCGGAGGGATCCAGCACCCGGATTTCGGACGAGACGTCCCGCAGCAGGTTCAGCAGCAGGAAATTCCGGGTCCAGCTCCACGACTGCAGCGACGTGTGCGCATCCGGGGCAAAAAGCACCAAGAGCTCCCGTGAGCCGGCAAGGTAGCCCTCGAACTTCGCGGCCAACAAGGAACCGGCGGGGTGCGTCGTGCCGTCCAGGGACCAGTCCTGCTGCGGCCGGAACAGGAGCCACTCGCGGTGCGCGCTGAGGTTAACGTCTGTCGGCGCGTCAATCTCCAGCCAGGCGTCGTCCCAGCGGATAAACGTGCTGCGGTTGTAGAAATCGATGTAGTCCACGGCGAACGTGCGCTCGAAACCGGGAGTGGAATCATGCGCCACCACGGCCATCATGTGGCAGTCCGGCACCTCAAAAAGCCGGGCAGCCGCGGAGAGGGTTTCGCCTCGCCGCAGGGTGACGGCGGTCCGGGCGTAGGAGGAGGCGGTCCGCGGCAGGTTTCCGGCCGTGGAGGCGACCAGCAGTGTGTCCGCGTCCAGCCACGAGACGTTCCCCTTCGCCGTCGGCAGGTCAAAACCGCCGCTGGCCGGGTCAACGAACGTGCGGGTCAGGACGTCGAACTCGCGGTAGCGGTTGGCGTCGCCGCCGTCGGGGGAGAGTGCCAGCAGGGCCAGTCGGTATGGTTCGCCGGCGGCAGGGCGCAGGAACGTGGCACCGTGGAACACCCACTCTTCACCCTCCGCGTGGGCAAGGGCATCCACATCCAGCAGGACATCCCAGTCGGGGGAGTCCGTCAGGTAGCTTTCCCAGGTGGTGCGGCGCCACAGCCCCTTCGGGTTCGCCTGGTCCTTCCAGAAGTTGTAGTACCACTCGCCGCGTTTGCCCACCATGGCGATCCGGTCCATGGAGTCCAGCACCTCCAGGATGCTTCCTTCCAGGCCTGCGTAATCGGCGTCCTCCAGGAGGTCCTCGGTGCGTGCGTTCTGTTCCCGGACCCAGGCAAGCGGTGCCTCGCCGTAGATTTCCTCCAGCCAGACGTTCTCATCGGTGGGTTCGGGGGCGGGCGATGAACCGGGCGCTTGATCAGCTGCAGTGGTGGTCATGCGCCCCATCCAAACAACAATTTCGCGCCGTAGGCAAGTCAAGTGCCTGAGGCGCATGCCGATACTCTGGATGCCGTGGGTAAATCGAAGAGCATCCGGACAGCCATCATCGGCGCCGGACCCCGGGGAACCAGTGTCCTGGAGCGCCTGCTCGCACACGCGGCGGCACACTCCGCCGCCCATGCCGGCTCCGCAGCCCTCCATATCGACGTCATCGACCCTTATCCGGCAGGTCCGGGGCATGTCTGGCAGCCCGGCCAGTCCCGGCTCTACCTCATGAACACCCAGTCCTTCTATCCCACGGTTATCCCGGAGGACCCCCGGCTGGCTCCGCCCGTCGCGGGCACCACGTTCGACCGCTGGCGAGCCCGCCAGCAGCGTGAGCCGATGCCTGCCCTGACGCTGGACGAGCGGTCCGAACTGGCTGCGTTGGGATCGCGGGACTTCCCCAGCCGGGCACTGTACGGCCGCTACCTGCGCTGCACGCTGGACGAGTTGACGGCAAAACTGCCCGACGGCGTCACCGTCAGTTTCCACGAAACGACGGCCGTATCGGTGCGCCCGTCGCGCGACGGAACAGCCCGGACGCCGGGGGACGGCACCGCAGATGACGACACCCCGGGGGAGGCAATCCCATATACCGGAACGTTCGACGTCGGACTCGGCGACGGAGGTTCGCTCACGGTCGATTCCGTGGTGCTGGCCTTGGGGCACCTTGCGTCCCGGCTGAACCCTGAGCAGCGCGAACTCCAGGCATCGGCCGCACAGCTGGGCCTGAGCTACTTTCCGCCTGCCGTCCCGGCGGACGTCGACTGGGCCGCGGTTCCGGCCGGCGAACCGGTTCTGGTCCGGGGTATGGGGCTGAACTTCTTCGACGTGATGGGCCAGCTCACGGAGGGCCGCGGCGGAAAGTTCATCGACGCCGGAACCCGGCTTGACTATCAGCCTTCCGGCCACGAGCCCCGGATCATTGCCGGCTCCCGCCGCGGCACCCCGTACCGGGCCAAGGCGGCGCTGGGCGGCTACTACCCGGCGTCGGTCACCCTGCGGTACCTGACCGAGGCCGCGCTGGAGCGGTTCGCGGCCACCGGGATCCGCCCGGGTTTCGACCACGATCTCTGGCCCCTTCTGCAGCGTGACACACTCTGGGCCTACTACTCCACCCTGGTGCGCTCGCAGCCGGCGGCTGTCCCCGACGCATCCGCGTTCCTGGCCGCGCTGGATGAGGCGTTGCGCCCGCATGCCCACAGCGCCGTCAACTGGGAGGCCGCGGTGGAGAGCGTCCTGGCCGTGCACGTCGGGCCGCGGCACCGGCTGGACCTGCCGGGACTCGCTTCTCCCCTGGCGGGCAGGTCCTTCGGATCGCGCGCTGAACTGGATGCCGCCGTCGTCGAGTACCTGCTCGATGACGCCCGCCGCTCCGCCCTCGGCGAGGAGGACCCGGTGAAGATGGCCATCGGCGCCCTGCATCACGGGCGCGCGGTGCTGAAAACGGCAGTGGCCGACGGCGGCATCACCGATGAGTCCTGGGTGGCCGGCCTGCGTGGCTGGTTTGAGTCGTTTGTGGAGGGCCTGGCCAGCGGGCCGCCCGCGCTGCGCGCTGAACAGCTGGCCGCCCTGGTGCGCGCCGGCGTGGTCAGCTTTGTGGGGCCAGATCCCCGGTTCAGTGTGGACCGACGGACTGGCCGCTTTGCCGCCGTCTCACCCTGGGTGAGCGGTCCGCCGGTGGCGGCGAAGACCATGGTGGAGGCCCTCGCGCCGGCCAACCGCGTGTCCGCGAACGATTCACCGCTGCTGGAACAGCTCCTAGCGGACGGGATGGTGCGGCCCCGGCTGATGATGACGGCGGAAGGCGCGCCGGTGCAGGCCACCGGGCTCGACGTTGCGCCGCACCCGTACCGGCCGCTGGCGGCCAACGGCTCGGTCACGGAAGGCTTGTTTGTGCTGGGCCTGCAGTTATCGGCCACCCAGTGGGGCACGGCCATTGCCGCGGAAGCGCTCCAGCCTGGCGGCCCCACGTACGCCAGCGGGCAGCGGACCCTTCGCGACGCCGACGAAATCGCGCAGGCGATCCTCGGGCGCTGAAGCCTGCCGCTATTTCTTCAACGGAATTCATTTATGCGATGATCTTGAACATCGCTCCGGTGGGGTCGGCCAGCGAGGCGAGGCGGCCGAACGGAGAATCCTCCGGCCCGTCAATGACGGTGGCTCCGAGCGAAACAGCCTTCTCAACCGAAGCGTCCGCATCTTCGACGTTGAAGTAGACCTGCCAATTGGACGGAACGTCAGCGGGCAGGTACCCGGAGGCGTCCAGGATGCCCGCCCTGGCGGAGTCCCCGGCGCCCAGGGTGGTGTACCGGAAATCCGGTGTATCGCTCATACGTCAGTGTCCCAGCCGAACACGTCCTGGTAGAACTTCACGGCGGCGTCGTAGTCTTTGGTGTGGAGCTCGTGCCATGCGGCTGCGCCGGGCTCGGCGACGAGCTCATACCCCTTCATTTCGCGCGGCTGCCACACGCCGACGGCCGCGCCGGTGGCATCACCGAAGATGGCCATGTGGCCCTGTTCCGGAACATCCATGGGCGGCATGTAGACCTGGCCGCCATTGGCCGCGACGGCGGACGCGGTGGCCTCGGCGTCGTCCGAGCGGAGATAGGTGGACCAGACGTCAGGCATGCCGGCCTGGTCCGCATCCTTCTGCATCAGCCCGGCTACGGTCTTGCCGTTCTTCCGCGCGGTCGTGTAACCGCCGTACTTCTCCGCGTCTCCGGTCTCGTATTCCCAGCCGAAGAGTTCGCCGTAGAACTGGCGGGCTGCGGCGATGTCTGATGTCATGAGGTCGATCCAGCAGGGAGCGCCGGGGGAGATCTCGGGTGAAGGCATGGTGGGGCTCTTTCTGTCGATGGGTAGCGGCAGGAACGACCCTATGTCCGGGCCCCGACAGTTTCAATGGGTCCGCCATTCCGGCCCAGGGGCCGGTTAAACGAAGAACCCCCGGCCCGCCATCATGTGGCGTGCCGGGGTTCCATTCGCGGAAGGTAAGAGATTCGAACTCTTGGTACGGGGTTACCGCACACTAGTTTTCAAGACTAGCTCCTTCGGCCGCTCGGACAACCTTCCCTAACGAGTAGTGTTTCATAGGCAGTTGGCTGCAACAAAACAGAGTCTGCCGTGCGTCCGGTGCACACTGGTTCTGGGGCACGAATCAGCTAGAAAACGGGAGTCCGCCATGAAAGCCGTCTACATTACCGAACCCGGCGGTCCGGAAGTGCTGGAAGTCCGCGACGTCGAGGCTCCAGTCCCCGGGCAGGGCGAGGTGTTGATCGACGTCGTCGCCGCCGGCCTGAACCGGGCAGACGTGCAGCAGCGCCGGGGCTTCTACCCGCCTCCGCCCGGTGCCTCCGAGATCCCCGGGCTGGAAGTCTCCGGGCGGATCGCCGGCTTCGGTCCGGGCGTCACCAAAGCGTTCTCCGTGGGGGACAAAGTAGTGGCTCTGCTGTCCGGCGGAGGCTACGCGGAGCAGGTTGCGGTGCCGGCGGAGCAGGTCCTGCGGATTCCCGACGGCGTTGATGTGGTCACGGCTGCGTCGCTGCCGGAAGTCGCAGCCACGGTCTACTCCAACCTGATCATGACGGCGCAGCTGCAGGCGGGAGAGACCGTCCTGATCCACGGCGCCACCGGCGGGATCGGCACCATGGCCATCCAGATGGCCAAGGCCTTCGGTGCCAGGGTGGCTACCACCGCGGGGACAGCGGAAAAGGTGGGGACGGCGAAGGCGTTCCTGGGCGCAGACATCGCCATCAACTACACCGAAGAGGACTTTCCGGACAGCCTGCGGCGGCAGAACGGCGGCAAGGGTGCCGACGTGATCCTCGACGTCGTCGGTGCCAAGTACCTGGCGCAAAACGTTGATGCGCTCGCTGACTACGGCCGGCTCATTGTCATCGGCCTGCAGGGCGGTGCCAAGGGCGAGCTGGATCTTGGCCAGCTCCTGCGCAAGCGTGCGGCAGTGGTGGCCACGGCACTGAGGCCGCGCCCGGTGGCGGAGAAGGGCGCCATCATGAACGCGGTGCGCGAATCCGTGTGGCCCCTCATTACGGACGGCCGGATCCGCCCGCTGGTGGCCAAAACCTTCCCGCTGGACCAGGCCGCGGCCGCGCACCGGTACTTCGATAGCGGCGACCATGTGGGCAAGATCCTGCTGGCGATGTAGCCCGGGTAGATACTGAGTATTGCTTTGCCTGGCGGACTGGGTTAGCCTCACTCTATACGCGGTATGCACGGGTCTTGGGGGTCCGTGCATACCGACGCTCACGCCCCCGCTAGGAGCATCATGTCCATCCGCCACAGCCTCCTCGCCCTGCTGCAGGACCAGCCGCGTTACGGCTACCAGCTCAGGGTTGAGTTCGAAAACCGCACCGGGTCCACCTGGCCCTTGAACATCGGGCAGGTGTACACCACGCTCGACAGGCTGGAACGCGACGGCCTGGTCAGCAATGACGGCAGTGACGGCGAAGGCCACGTCGTCTACAGCATCACCCCTGCGGGCAAGGCGGAAGTGCAGAACTGGTTTGCCGCCCCCGTGGAGCGCAACAACCCGCCCCGGAACGAGCTGGCCATCAAACTGGCGCTCGCAGTCACGCTGCCCGGCGTCGATGTGCAGTCCATCATCCAGGCCCAGCGGGTGGCGTCCATCCGGGCGCTGCAGGACTACACCAAGGCCCGCCGCGACACGGCCGCCAACCAGCGGGCGGCGGATACCGCCTGGCTGCTGGTGCTGGACTCGCTGATCTTCCAGACGGAAGCGGAGGTCCGCTGGCTGGACCTTTGCGAGGCCCGGATGCTGCAGCAGGCGCAGACCGCAGGCCACGGATCACCACGTAAATCGTCCAACGGGGTCACTGTGGAAGAGGCTGCCCCGCTCATCGCGGACAATCGCCGATGAGCGTCCAGGGGCCGCAGCAGGTCCTGGAACTCGCCAAGGTCAGCAGGACGTTCGGTGAAGGCGCGACGGCGGTCGCCGCGTTGCGCGAGGTTGACCTCAGTATCAGCGCCGGCGAGTTCGTCGCCGTGATGGGCCCGTCAGGTTCCGGGAAATCCTCCCTTCTCGCGCTGGCCGGGGGACTTGACCGGCCGACGTCGGGCGGTGTCTTTGTGGAGTCCACGCCACTGGGCGGGCTGGGACTGAACGAACTCGCCCGGTTGCGCCGCCGCGCCGTCGGCTACGTCTTCCAGGACTTCAACCTTGTCCCCACCCTGACCGCGGCTGAAAACGTGGCGCTGCCGCTGGAACTGGACGGGACGGCCACCCGGAAGGCGCAACGCCAGGCGTTGGATGCGTTGCGGCAGGTGGGAATCCCGGAACTCGCGGACCGCTTTATGGACCAGATGTCCGGCGGCCAGCAGCAGCGGGTGGCCATTGCGCGGGCCATCGTGGGCGACCGCCGGCTGATCCTGGCCGACGAACCTACGGGAGCCCTGGATTCCACTACCGGCCACGGCGTGATGGAAGTGCTCCGCGGGCGTGCGGATGCCGGCGCGGCCGTGATGCTGGTGACCCATGAGGCCAGGCATGCCGCGTGGGCTGACCGGGTGGTTTTCCTCCGGGATGGCCGGATCATTGACCAGGCGGCTGCCATGCACGATCCCGCCATGCTCCTCGCGCAGGCCGGCAACTGACGTGGCACTCTCTCTCGACCCGGCGCCTGGCGGGCGCCGGCAGGCTTTCTTTGTCGCCGTGCGGATGGCCCGGCGCGATATCCGCTGCCACAAAGGGCGTTCCCTCCTGATCATCCTGCTGATCATGCTCCCCGTGGCCGGAATGGCAGGGGCGGCCGCCCTGGTCCAGAGCACCCAGGAGACCGCAGCCGAGCGCGTGCAATACCAGCTCGGCGCCACCCAGGCGCGGTTCCGGCCCATGCCCATGGCCAACGGGGTTATGATCCAGGACCCGGTCGAAGAACTGCAGATCACCACAAACAACTGGGACACCAACCCGGACTTCACACCAGCCGATCCGCAGGACGCGATTCCAGCCGGCTACGACGTGCTCACAGAATCCACCCTCGACCTCACCGCCGAGTCGGGTGCGGCGGACGTACGTGTAGTGGGCCGGGCAGTGGATGCACTGTCCCCGGCATTTGCCGGAAAATACACCCTGCTGGACGGCAGGGCCCCCGGAACTGATGCCGAGATGCTCGTCTCGCCCGGTCTGCTGGAGCGGTTTGGGCTGGGGCTGGGGGCGGAGCTGGCAACGTCGGCCGGGACGTTTGTGGCGGTCGGAACGCTCCGCGATGCGGGCTATTCGGACAGCAACTCCATCATCTACCTCAAGCCCGGACAGGGCAGCGTGGGCGCCCCGGAACAGCCGGCCTCCGCCGGCCCGGTGCCTACCGCGCGGGCCATCAAGGCCACCATGTATTACCTGGTGGGTTCCGAACCGGTGACCTGGAGCCAGGTTCTGGAGGCCAATGCCGTGGGTGTCACTGTTCTGTCCAGGTCCGTGGTGCTGGATCCGCCGCCGCCAGACCAGCGCGGGCCGGAAGGCGCAGGGACCTCGTCCAATGCGTCGCTGCCGTTCGCCGCCTACGCGGCCGGGGCGCTGCTGGGCGCACTGGCGCTGCTGGAAGTGGGTCTGCTGGCGGGAGCCGCGTTTGCCGTGGGCGCCAAGGGGCAGGTCCGGGAGCTGGCCCTGCTGGCCGCGACGGGGGCCGAAAGCCCCACCATCCGCTCGGTGGTCATGGCGGCGGGACTGTGGCTCGGCGGCATTGGCGTGGCGGCCGGCGCTGCCGTGGGGCTGGCCGCGGCCGCCGGGGTGGTGATCGTTGCGCGCCTGTCCGGATCGGTCCGTTTCCCGGGCTTCCATCCGGACGCGCTGCTGACGCTGATGGTAATGGTGATGGGTTATGTTGCGTGTCTGCTGGCTGCCTTGGCCCCGGCGCGGCAGGTGGCGCGCCAGGCCGTTCTGGGCGCGCTCAAATCGGGGCGGTCGCCGGCTTCGGCCGGCACGAAATCCACCGTGGTGGGTGCTGTCCTGCTGGGCGTGGCCGCCGCGGCCCTCACGGCCGGCAGCTGGCTCGCCGTCAGCAGCAAAGACCCCGACGTGTTCACCTCCAGGACGCCGGTCATTGCCTGGTTCCTGCTGGGAGGCGCGGTACTTGGTGTTACATCCCTGGTTCTGCTGACCGGCAAGGTAGTGGCGCTCCTTGCCAAGCGGGCCGGACGGCTTCCGTTGGCCGCACGCATGGCCGCGCGGGACTCTTCCCGCAACCGCAGCCGGACGGTTCCGGCGGTTGCCGCCGTACTCGCGGCTGCCACCCTGGCCAGTGCCGGCATGGTCCTCGCAGCCAGCCAGCAGGCGAATGAACAGCAAAACCACCACTGGTCCGGGTTGAAGAACCAGGCGGTCCTGCCGCTGTCCGTGGGGCAACCCGTACTGGCTGACGGAACAGTCCCTGATCCGGTGCGGCTTGACCCCGCGGCGGTGGTGTCCGCCCTGAATGGAGCTGTGGACACCGTCGAATGGACCGGGGTGCTGCATACGGCCGCCACCCGGAACTGTGAAATGCGGCCCGAACTGGTCGACGCGTCGCCCGCGCAGACGCCGACGTCGAGCTGCCTGCAGTATTCCCTGGCCACGCCGGAAGGCAACGCATGTCCCGTGACGGCCGGCGGCCGTGTCCTGGATCCGGAGGACTGGCGCTGCCAGGGGCCAATGCGCCCGTATGAGTCCCAGGGAAGGGCCGACTCGATGGTGGTCGGGACTGCCGATGACGTCGAAAGACTGTTTGGAACGGTGCCGACGGCGGAAGCACGCGACGTGCTGGCGGTCGGCGGAATGGTAGTCAGCAATCCCGTGTTCGTCCGCGACGGGCAGGCATCGCTGGTGGCGCGGGACGTCCGCAAGCCCGCGCGCGCCGACCCCGCAACAGGCGCCTTCCAGGGCTACGAGGAGACGGCGCGGACGGACGTGGCCGCGGCCGTGCTGGAGCCGTCGGTTAATGTGCCGTACTACGGAGTGGTATCCCCGGAAGCTGCCGCGGCGGCCGGCATGCGGGTGGATGACAGTGCCCTGCTGGTCCAGTTCAGCGCCTACCCCGATGCCACCCAGGCTGACAAAATGACGGCAGCACTCGCCGGACTTTACAAGGACCGCTTCGGGACCCCGCATGTCGAGCGCGGGGCCGAGCGGGACGCATCGCTGATCCTCTGGTCCATCGTGGGACTGGGTGCGTTGATCACACTCAGCGCGGCAGGCATTACCACGGGCCTATCCATGGCGGACTCACGGAAAGACCACGTGACGCTTGCCGGAGTGGGTGCATCCCCGCGCTTGCGGAAGGCGCTTGCAGGTTCGCAGGCACTGATGACGGCGGGGCTCGGAACGGTGTTGGGAAGTTTTGCCGGGATAGTGCCTGCCGTGCTGCTGGTGACCGCAACCGGGATGGCGCGGACCGCCGTCGTGCCCTGGCTCCAGCTCGTGGCGCTGCTGATCGCGGTGCCGCTCACCGGTGCAGCCCTGGCTTGGCTGTCTACGCGGGCGAGGCTTCCGGTGTCCCGCCGGGAGTTGGGCAGGGCCGGCAATTAGGTCACACAGTTGGGTCTTTTTGATTGGGCCCGGCGGGCCTACCGTAGGGCTTAGGATGCTGTCCCTCCCGGACGGCCGAAGTACGGAGGGACCTCTTATGACAACACATGTTGCCGATTGCAGTGTTACCCGTTGCTCCTTTAATGACCATGAAGGCTGTACGGCCCATGCCATCACGGTTGGCGGGAGTAAAGACCACGCCAGCTGCGCCACGTTCATCGACACCGGGACCCACGGCGGGCTGCCCAAAGTCCTGGCAGATGTCGGAGCATGCCAGCGCTCCGAGTGCGTCCACAATGACCACCTGATGTGCAATGCCCCGGAGGTCCATGTTGGCCCGGGCGCTGACAACGCGGACTGCCTTACTTACGCACACGCGTAGCCGCTGCTCCCGCGTGTCCCGCGTGCGAGCTCCCGCGTGCGAGCAAACATTGAAGCCCCCGTCCAGGAAAGCCTGGACGGGGGCTTTTGCGCCGCTCGGCGCCTGCAGCCCGCCGTTCACCGCAAATGGCGCTCGGTGCGTGCACAATGCCGTTTCCACGTTTGTGCGGCGTTGGTAGGGTGCCTTTGAGCAACCCACCGAAGCATAGAATCTCAAGGAGGAGACATGGCCAGCAGGCCTGAGGAAGCGGTAAGTGCAGCGCAAGGAGGCAGGCCGCTGACCGCAGATCCAAAGCTTCCGCCAACGGCCGTGGATGCGGCCGTCAGCGAGGCCGAAGACAGGAAATGGACCCCGGCCAAGATCGCACTGTGGTCAGCCATCGCGCTGCTCGGTGGCGTCGCCTGGTTCATGCTGGCGATCGTCCGTGGCGAGACCGTCAACGCGATCTGGTTCGTCTTTGCCTCGGTCTGTACCTATCTGATCGCCTACCGCTTCTATTCCAAGGTGATCGAACGCCTCATCACCAAGCCGGATGACCGCCGTGCCACGCCCGCGGAATACAAGGCTGACGGCAAGGACTATGTCCGCACCGACCGCAACGTGCTGTTCGGCCACCACTTCGCTGCCATCGCCGGCGCCGGCCCGCTCGTCGGCCCGGTCATCGCCGCCCAGATGGGGTACCTGCCCGGCACCATGTGGATCATCCTCGGCGTCGTCTTCGCCGGCGCCGTCCAGGACTACCTGGTGATGTTCTTTTCCATGCGTCGCGGCGGACGTTCCCTGGGCCAGATGGCCCGTGAGGAACTCGGCGTCATCGGCGGCACCGCGGCCCTGGTTGCCACGCTGCTCATCATGGTCATTATCGTTGCAATCCTGGCCCTCGTTGTGGTCAACGCCCTGGGCGAAAGCCCGTGGGGTGTCTTCTCCGTCGGCCTGACCATCCCGATTGCCCTCTTTATGGGCGTGTACCTGCGCTACCTGCGGCCTGGCAAAGTCATGGAGGTCTCCATCATCGGCTTCGTCCTGCTGATGGCCGCCATCATCGGTGGCGGCGCCGTCGCCGGCACCGAATGGGGCGCCGCGATGTTCCACCTGGACAAGGTCACCATCGCTTGGGGCCTGATCATCTACGGCTTTATCGCCGCGATCCTGCCCGTGTGGCTGCTGCTGGCCCCGCGCGACTACCTTTCCACCTTCATGAAGATCGGCGTCATCGGTATGCTTGCCGTCGCCATCATCGTGGTGCGCCCGGAAATCAACGTCCCCGCCTTCAGCGAGTTCGCCAGCCGGGACAACGGGCCGGTCTTCTCCGGCGCACTCTTCCCGTTCCTGTTTGTAACGATCGCCTGCGGCGCACTGTCCGGCTTCCACGCACTCATCGCCTCCGGTACCACGCCCAAGCTCATCGAAAAGGAACGCCAGACCCGGTTCATTGGTTACGGCGGCATGCTGATGGAGTCCTTCGTTGCCATCATGGCCCTCGTAGCGGCGCTGTCGATCGACCGCGGCATCTACTTCGCGATGAACGCCCCCGCGGCCCTGACCGGCGGCACTGTGGAAACGGCGGCCGTTTGGGTCAACTCGCTGGGGCTCTCCGGCGTGAACCTTACCCCGGACATGCTGGCGCAGACCGCGAAGGACGTGGGCGAGCAGAGCGTCATCTCCCGTTCCGGCGGCGCCCCGACCCTCGCCGTCGGCCTGGCGCACATCATGCAGCAGTTCATTGGCGGACCTGCCATGATGGCCTTCTGGTACCACTTCGCCATCATGTTCGAGGCACTCTTCATCCTGACCGCCGTGGACGCCGGCACCCGCGTTGCGCGGTTCATGCTGCAGGACTCGATCGGCAACTTCATCCCGAAGTTCAAGGAACACTCCTGGCGGATCGGCGCCTGGCTCACTACCGCGGTCATGGTGGCGGCCTGGGGCGCCGTGCTGATGATGGGCGTCACCGACCCCCTCGGTGGCATCAACACGCTCCTGCCGCTGTTCGGCATTTCGAACCAGTTGCTCGCAGCCATCGCGCTGTCGGTGTGCATGGCCATCGCGGCCAAGCGGGGGTCGTTCAAGTACCTGTGGATCATCGTCGTACCGCTGTCGTTCGCTGCGGTCGTGACCATTACGGCCAGCTTCCAAAAGATCTTCTCCACCACGCCCGCGGTGGGCTACTTCGCCAACAATGCCGCGTTCAGCAAGGCGCTGGCCGAAGGCAAGACCTCCTTCGGCTCCGCCAAGACCCAGGCGGCCATGGAAGCAGTGGTACGCAACACAATGATCCAGGGCATCCTGTCCATTGTGTTTGTGGTGCTCAGCCTGATCGTGATCGTCGCCGCGATCCTGGCAACTATCAAGGCCTTCCGCGACCACACGGCAGGTGTGCCCATGGTGGACAACGAGGACCGTCCGCGGGCATCCCGTGTTTTTGCTCCCGCCGGACTCATCCCGACGTCGTCGGAACGGGAACTGATGGCGAAATGGGACGAGCTGCCGGCCGATCAGCGGCTGGATAAGGCGGGTCACCACTGATGGGTGCGGTTGCCGGTGGTTTCCGTGGGTTCGCCACGTACTTCAAAGGGATCATGGGCGCCGATGCCTACACGAAGTACCTGGAGCACCACAACGCTTCCGGCCACGCGGACGCCCCAATGACTGAACGCGAGTTCTGGCGCGACCGGACGGACCGACAGGACTCCAACCCGCAGGGCCGGTGCTGCTGACGTTGACGGCAGGCCAGCCTTCACCGGCTGGCCTGCTTCATCGACTGGGCTGTGCGTCGTCCGCTCGTGAGAGTATGAACGCATGAGCGATCCCACAGACACTCAGCCTGATGATGTCCCCGTTGAGGGCAGGACCCTCGACAACGGCGAACCGGCCATGCCCGCCGCGGCCGGCCCGGCGGGGGCCGGCGCCGGCCCCGGTGCTCCTGGCCCGGTCAGTACCGACCCGGCGGCCAGCGGCAAGGCCAAGGGCAGCAACCTGCAGGACCTCGTGGACGAACCCGCAAAAGTCATGCGGATCGGCACCATGATCCGGCAGCTCCTGGCGGAGGTTAAGTCGGCTCCGCTGGACGACGCCGCGCGCGAACGCCTGGCCGAAATCCACGAGCGTTCCATCAAGGAGTTGGAGGACGGACTGGCTCCGGAACTTGTTGAAGAGCTGGAACGGATCAGCCTTCCCTTCCCGGAGAACGCCACGCCGTCCGACGCTGAGCTTCGGATCGCCCAGGCGCAGCTGGTGGGGTGGCTGGAGGGCCTCTTCCATGGTATTCAGACGGCTATCGCGGCCCAGCACGCAGCACGGGAGCAATCCGCCGCACAGCTGCACCTGAGGCAGCTTCCGCCGGGCACTATGATCGCCCCTGGTGTGGTTATTGGGGAGAACGGCGAGCCTCAGCGGGCCGCCGCCGGCCAGCGTTCCGGTCCGGTACCGTCCGGGCAGCCGGAGGACCCGGACCACGGCCCCGGCCAGTACCTCTAGGTTCCTGCGTGGGATTCTTTTCTGCCGCCCGCCAAGGGCGCAAGGACGATGCCGAGCTGGGGAAGGGCCTTTGGCGCCGCGCCCATGATCGTTTCCACCGGGGCCTGGACCGCTATCACCAGGTCCTCGAAGGTGTCGAAGACGAGCAGCTTTACGCAGAACTCGTGGAAGTAGCCAACGAGCTGGCGGGACTCATGGAACGTGTCCGTGTTGTTTGCGTCGAGGCCCAGCGGCGGTCGCCCAGCGAAGGCCTGGACATTCCCGGGGACTTGGCAGGTGTACACCGGTCGCTGTCGAAGGCGGGCAATTCGCTGGCCACCACCGCCGAGGCTGCCGCTATGCTCCGGCTCGCCGTCGGTCCCGTCCCGGTGGGGGCGGCTTCGGTGCGCCGGCGTGCGGAATCGGTGTTTGAGCAGGTGGCCGACGCTGAACGCCGGCTCGCCGAGGATGCCGCCGCCAGTGGCCAGCCCGAGAGCCTTTCCGGCTAACCGTCAGGCGGCAATCCGGGCCTGCCCGACGGCAACAGCGTCGATGACAGCCCAGGATTCCTCGCTGCCGCAGTTCCGGCTGGCGAAATGCTCGGCTTCCTTCAGGGAATCGAAGCCTTCACTGAAGATCCGGCCGCAATCAGCGTCGAAGTACGTGACGTGAAATTCCTGTGCAAGTTGGTTTTCCATAAATCCAGTCTGCGACCGGGGTCTGACAATAACCGTTCATCAGTCCCGCGTGTTGCCAAGGCGGAGCACCCGCTCCTGCGCGAGCATGGCTGAACGCTTGGCCTTATCTGCTGCCCGCGCCGCCTGCTTGGCCTCGGCTGCCGCCGTGCCCAGACTCTTCCTGGCACTATCGAGCTGCTCCTCCGCGGCTCTGAGCATGTCTCGGAGCTCACGTGTTTCGCGGGTCAGGTCCGAAACTTCCGCCTCC
Source organism: Pseudarthrobacter sp. AB1 (assembly GCF_014926485.1). Classification (NCBI taxonomy): domain Bacteria; kingdom Bacillati; phylum Actinomycetota; class Actinomycetes; order Micrococcales; family Micrococcaceae; genus Pseudarthrobacter; species Pseudarthrobacter sp. AB1. The sequence goes on along the minus strand of NZ_PZKO01000018.1, from coordinate 7,920 downwards.
GTGTCCGCAAGCTGCCTTTGCCGGTCCGCGGCCAGCCGGGCTGACTCTGCCTCGGCAGCCTGGGCCTCTCCCAAGGCAGCGCTGGCTTTCTCCAAGGCGGAGGGGGACGCCGCCCGCGGAGTCTCCCGGACGGCCTTGAGCCGTGGTTGGTCCGCAGGCCTGCGGGCGCCGCGTTCCGCCGTCGTGCGTTCTTCCTGACCTGCTGCTGCGGCCGGTGGCTGCTTTGGACTGTCTGGGGGAGTGGTGGACGGCGGGGTGGTGCGCCGCGCCGGCACTGCGGCCGGAAGAGCCACGGCCCCGTCGAGTTCAACGGTGTCCACGCCGTCGGCGGACAGCGCCTGGACCAGCAGTCCGCTTTGGACGGCGGCGGTGGCTCCTTCGTCGGCCGTCATCGCCTGCAGGGTCCGTTCGACGTCGGCCGCGATCGTCGCGCTGATAGTGCGCCCCTGGCGCTCGGCAACGGCGCGGGCGGTGTCGACTGCGATCCCCAGCAGGATGCGGCGCTCACGTGCCAGTTCCCGCAGGGCGGCGGCGTCGAGGGATGCCTGGGCAGCTCGCATCCTTTGGCCGAGCTCGGCAAGCTGCGCGAGGACTCCTGGCTCATGGCTGGCCAGCATGTTGACGGCCCAGGCCGCCACTGATGGTTTTGGCAAGGCCTTGACGGCTGCCGGGAGCTCCTTCCCGGAACCGGCGGAGGCCTTGGCTGCGGCCGTCCGGGCAGCCACAAATTCCTCGAAAGGCAGGGCGTAGAGTTCGAATGCGATAGCCGCCAGCGCCTTGTCATCCATGCACGCCATCATAGGTGGAGCGGCTGTGGGCGGCCGGGAAGCCTTAAAGCCTAGACTGGCCGCATGAGAAGAGTGTGGGGGCTCATTGTCCGGCCGGCGGTTCTGATGTTGGCCGTTTGTATTCCGGTGGCGGGCTGCTCGAACGTCTGTCCGGCCATCGGGTGGGTCAACTTCGTCACGGTTGAATTGTCGGGTGATGTCTCGCGGGTAGGCACCGTGCAGCTGTGTGCTGATGGCGCGTGCTCGGAGTCGCGACCGGAGCCCGGGACAGCAGTGCCGCGTATTGTCGTGACAACACCGCTGGATGCCAAGGCTTCTCCTACACCGGAAGCTCAGCCGGCTATGGCCCCGTTTTACGCTGAACGGATCGATGCCGATACCTGGCAATTCCAGGTCAATATGAGCTTCCCTGACCATGTGACCGCGAAAGCGCTGTCTGCCACAGGCGAGGTCATTGCCGAGACGGACGCCGACCTGGACTGGAAGCGGGTGGGCGGCTCAGCCCAGTGCGGCGGGCCTGTTGACGCTTCGCCGGTGCGGCTTGTGGTGCCCTAAAAGTGCGCGTTCGGGCGAGCTGCGGGGCTTCACGTGCGATTTCCGCCCGGCAGGTCTTCCACGAGGGCACGCCTGGGCGGTAGGCGGCTTTCCTTGTTTAACCAGCGAAAAACCCCCTAAAAACCGTGGTTTCTAGGGGGTTTATCCCGAGCTTCCTATCAGAATCGAACTGATGACCTTTTCATTACGAGTGAAACGCTCTACCGACTGAGCTAAGGAAGCACCGCACAAATTCACCCGGCGTACCCGGGCGGTTCATGCAAGAGTCAACTGTAATAGAGTCCCTGCGCCCGGGTCAAAATGGGGTCCTAAAACGTCAGCAGACCGTGTTGTCGGTGGGAACCGTTCCGTCCACGAGGTACTTGTCCACGGCTTCTTCGAGGCAGCTGTTGGCCCGGCCGTAGGCGGTGTGGCCCTCTCCCTGCCAAGTCAGCAGCGAGGCGTTGCCCAACTGCTTGCGCAGGGACGCCGCCCATTCCACGGGGGTGGCAGGGTCTCCGGTGGTTCCGACAACTACGATCGGGGCTTCACCGGCATATTCCACCGGGGCAGGAGTCCGCAGGTTTTTGTACGGCCAGTCCAAACAGTTGGTGCCGCCGTAGGCGAAGAAGTAGCCCAGAGTGGGGGAGGCCTGCATAAGCCGTTGTTGTTCGGCGCGCATCCCGGCCGTGTCGGACACCATGGGGTAGTCCAGGCAGTTGATGGCGCCAAAGGCGAAGGTCGAGTTGGACGTGTACTTCCCGTCGGCGCCGCGGTCAGCGCCGAGGTCCGCCAGACGGAGCATCAGGCTCACATCGCCCGTAGTGGCGGCCTCCAGGGCCTGGGTCAGGGCCGGCCAGCTCTGGTCGTTATACAGCGGGGTGATGAGGCCACTGACGAACATCGTGGCGTTCACCAGGCGGCCGTCCTTGGCAAGCCTGGGTGTCGCCTGGACGGCGTTGATGATGTCGCGGATCTGCTGGACGCCGCTGTTCACATTCCCGGTGAGCGGACATGAAGATTCCTGCTGGCAGCTGGCCACATAGGCCCTGATGGCCTTCTCGAAGGCCACTGCCTGGCCGCTGGTCAGCTCCTCGTTGCTGATGGAAGGATCCAGTGCACCATCGAGGACCATCCGGCCCACATTGTCCGGGAACAGCGAGGCGTAAGTGGAACCAAGGAAGGTGCCGTAGGAGTACCCCAGGTAATTGAGCTTCGCGTCGTTGACCACAGCCCGCAGGACGTCAAGGTCCTTGGCTGCGCTGACCGTGTCCACGTGGCCCAGTACAGGACCGGTCTTTTTGGCGCACTGCTCTGCGATGGCCTTGTTGTCAGCCAATGCGGCGGCCAGCCCGGCGTCGGTATCCAGGGCGTAGACCTTGGCCCGTGACGCGTCCCGTTCGGCATCCGTCAGGCAGGTCACCGGGGCGGAGCGTTTGACGCCGCGCGGGTCGAATCCCACCAGGTCGTAGCTGGCCCGGACGGACTGCGAGAAGTGCGTTCCTGCCGCATCCTTGACGAAGTCGTAGCCGGACCCGCCCGGACCGCCAGGATTGACCAGCAGGCTGCCTGTCTTCTTGCCTGTGCTGGGAGCACGCAGCGCAGCTATCTGGATCGTGTCGCCATCCGGCTTCGCGTAGTCGATGGGCACGGTGACCTTGGCGCACTGGAAGCCGTTTTCGCAAGGCTCCCACACGACCTCCTGGGCATAGAAGGCATCCAATCCGGCGGGCGCGGACGCCACGATGGACGGGTCTGCCTTTGCCCTAGCGGGGGCTGCGGCCGGGGTATCCCCGCCCAGGAGGCTGCACGAGGCCAGCGTCAGGGCCAGGATCAGGGCGCCGGCAGCCCGCAGCCCAATCACCAGGGATCGGGAGCGTGGGGGCAGGGGGCGTGCAGTCATCGAGCGGTCTCCTAGTAGTTGCTAGATCAGGCTGGCTGCCATCGACTCAATGGTCAATAGCGGAGCAACGTTAGTGGTGGTAATTCGTTGGCGGGCTTTGTTGATCGCGTCCATGCGGGCGAGGGTGGTCTCCGGGGCAGACCGGGCAGCGAATTCCTCCAGCTCACCCCTGAGCTCAACGTTTACCAGCTCCACGGCGTTCCCGAACTGGATGATCAACACATCCCGGTAGAACGAGAGGAGGTCCGTCAGTGTCCGGTCCAGGGAGTCCGTGATGGATCGCTTGGCCCGCCGTTTCTGGTCGTCTTCCAGCTGCCTGACCTGGCTGCGCAGCGATGGCGGGAGCATCCCTGACTCCGGGGCGCCCAGGGTGGCCAGCAGCGCAGCCCTCTCGGCGGCGTCGCGCTCTTCATTGGAACTGCTGGCTTCCGCGGTGGCAATCTTCACCAGCTTGTCCGCCATCATCACCGCCGCGGTCACGCCGCGCAGACCCAGCGGGAATCGCACGGTTTCCAGCCGGCGTTCCCTCGCTTCAGGGTCCCGCGCCAGCCGGCGGGCGATCCCCACATGGCTTTGCGCCGCGCGGGCCGCGAGTTCGGCGAGGACCGGGTCCACCCCGTCGCGCTTGACCAGCAAAGCGGCGACGTCGGCGGCCGGCGGAAGGCGTAGGGCCACAGCGCGGCAGCGCGAACGGATGGTCACCAGGACGTCAGCGGGCGACGGTGCGCACAGCATCCAGATGGTCCGCGGAGTGGGTTCCTCGATGGCCTTCAGCAACACATTGGTGGTCCGCTCGGCCATGCGGTCGGCGTCTTCCACCACAATGATGCGCCAGCGCCCGGAAGACGGCCGGTTGCCGGCCTTGGAGACCAGGTCGCGGGCTTCATCGATGGTGATGGTGACCTTCTCGGTCCTGACGTACGTCACGTCTGAATGGGTCTCGCCGAGGATGGTCAGGCAGGCTGGACACTCGCCGCAGCCGCGCCTGGCGACGTCGTCCTGGTCGCAGTTGAGGGCCGCCGCGAAGGCCTTAGCGGCGTTGGAACGCCCGGAGCCGGGCGGGCCCGTGAACAGCCAGGCATGGGTCAGTCCCTCTCCCCGCGAGGCCTGCCGGAGCTGCTCGACGACGGCGGGCTGGCCCTGAAGGTCGTCCCAGACAGTCACGCGGCGCCCCGGCCTGCAGACGCGAGCAGGGCATCCACCCGGGTGAGGATGCGCGCGGCCAGTTCGGCGACAGGCAGGTCCGCCGGCAGGACCAGGTACGTCGCCGGCCGGCCGGCGGCCAGTTCGAGGAACGCTCCGCGGATTGTTGAATGGAACTCATCGGCCTCTGACTCAAGGCGGTCTTCGGCGGCGTCGCCGGCTGTGCGGCGGCGGCGGCCGTCAGCGGGATCCACGTCCAACAACACCGTGAGATCGGGCTGCAGCTCCGACGTCGCCCATTCGTTGAGGGTACGCACGGCATCGGTACCCAGATCCCGGCCGGCCCCCTGGTACGCCACGGACGAATCAATGTAACGGTCTGTCAGGACAACATCGCCGCGTGCCAGCGCCGGGCGGATGACCTGGCTGGAATGGGCTGCGCGGGAGGCGGCGAAGATGAGGGCTTCGGTGTGGGCGTCTATGTGGCCGTGGCCGTGGTCCAGGACCAGGGAACGCAGTTTTTCGCCAATGGGCGTCCCGCCGGGTTCGCGGGTCCGCAGGACCGTCAGTCCACGTGATTCCAGGGTTTCGGCAAGTCTGGCAGCCTGGGTGGACTTGCCGGCGCCGTCGCCGCCCTCGAAGGCGATGAAAAGTCCAGGGCTGTTGGTGGTCACTGCTCAAGACTACCGACTTCGGACGCCGCCGCACGTCCAAGTACGCTTTCTCCATGAGTCTCTCGGAACAGTACGCAGCCTCCCTGTCGGCCGAAACCATGGTGGTTGCCGCCGGCCGGCCGCCGCGTAAGCGGGACGAGCCCGTCAACCCGCCCATCGTGCTGTCCTCGACATACTTCGGCACTGGAGAGCTGGGCGACGGGGACCGGGGCTACGGCCGCTACTCCAATCCCACGTGGGATCCCTTTGAGGAGGCCCTGGGCCAGCTTGAAGGGTCCGACCTGCCCGCCCTGCTTTACGCATCCGGACTTGCGGCCGTCAGTTCCGCGCTGTCCCTGCTGCCCGCCGGAGGTGTCCTGGTGATGCCGTCGCACAGCTACGCGGGCTCGCTGGTGATGGCCACGGAGCTGGCGCAGAAGGGCTTCCTGGAACTGCGGATTGTGGATATCGCGGACACAGACGCGGTCAAAGCACAGCTCGCCCCGCAGGGCCCGGACGCCAAGGCAGCCAGGATGCTGTGGCTTGAGAGCCCCACCAACCCCATGCTGGGCATCGCCGATATCCGGGAACTTACTGCGGCTGCCCATCGGGTGGGCGCCATTGTGGTGACAGACAATACGTTCTCCACGCCACTGGTCCAGCTGCCGCTAAGCCTGGGTTCCGATGTCGTTCTTCACTCGGTGACCAAATACCTGGCCGGGCACTCCGACGTCGTCCTCGGTGCACTGGTGACCTCCAACCCCGACATCCGGGCAGCGCTGTTGCACCACCGCATCATCCACGGCGGTATTGCCGGGCCGTTCGAGGCATGGCTGGCACTGCGCGGGCTGCGGACGCTTGCCCTGCGTGTTGAAAGGTCGCAGGCGTCGGCCGCGGTCCTGGCCGAACGCCTCAGCGTGCACCCACTCATCGACAGCATCCGGTTCCCGGGCCTGCCCGCGGATCCCGGCCACGAACGGGCCAAGACCCAGATGACGGGGTTCGGTTCGATTGTGTGCGTGCAGATCGCGCCCGTTGCCGGCCTGAGCGGTGCGGATGCCGCGGACAAACTGGTCCGCGCGCTGCAGCTCTGGCTCCCGGCGACATCCCTGGGCGGGGTGGAATCGCTGATCGAACGGCGCCGCCGCCACTCCGCTGAGCCGCTGAGTGTTCCGGACAATCTGGTGCGCCTGAGCGTCGGCATTGAGAATATTGAGGACCTCTGGGCCGATTTGAAGCAGGCACTGGACTCGCTGGACCGCTAGGCTTGGACGGTGGACGGTGAACTGATAATTCGGCCTGTAGAGCTGGCAGTGTTTTTTATCCTTGCCCTGGTGGCATTCGGACTTGAAGCGTGGGCTCTGCTGGACTGCGTCCGGCACAAGTCCGCCGCCTTTGAAGCGACCGGCAAACGAACCAAGACCTTCTGGCTGGCACTGACCGGCGGCGCCACCATGATCGGCGCCATCTCGCTCTTTAGCGGCGGCGGAATCTTCGGCACACTCGGCCTCTTTGGGCTCGTGGCCGTGGTCTCAGCCGCGGTGTACCTCGCCGACGTCCGGCCGGCGGTCAAGGACGCGGGCCGCGGCGGCAGTCGCAACACGGGGCCCTACGGCGGCTGGTAGTCCCCACCGGCCCCCTCAGCTCGCAAGCTCGCTCAGGGAACCCTGCCGGTGTGGGCCCACCCACCGGCCGCCAACTTACCCAGCGGCGCCACTGCATCCCAGGCCACCGTTAGTTCGCCCAGGCGCCACCGCGACGGCCCGTCCTGAACCGGCCACCCGCCGTCGAGCAGTACCTTGCACATGGCGTGCCAGCGCTGCCTGTTGCCGAATGACGCGAGCGGCGCCGACTCCAACCAGGCGCGGTCCATGGCTTGCATCAGCCGGTGGACAGGCTCACCCGGAACGTTGCGGTGGATCAGCACCTTCGGCAGCCGCTCGGCAATTTCCGATGGCAGGTCAAAGCTGCCGAACCGCACGGACATGCTCAGGGACAACGGGCGCTTGGCGTCGAGGGCAACCCACGTCACGCGCCGCCCGATCTCATCGCAGGTCCCGTCGATAAAGAGCCCGCCGGGGGCAAGCCGGCCCTGGACCAGCCGCCAGATCCCCGCCACGTCAGCCTCTTCGTACTGCCGCAGGACGTTGAACGCGCGGACCAACACCGGGCGCCCGGGCAGCGGCAACTCGAAACCGCCCACCTGGAAGCTCAGGCCCGGCCTTTCGAGCCTTTTGGCCACCCGGACGCGCTCCGGCTCGATTTCGATGCCACACACCCGCACGTCCGGCCGGACGGCGCGGAGGCGTTCAAAGAGTTCGACGGCGGTGGCCGGCGTTGCGCCGTAGCCCAGGTCAACCACGAGTGGGTCTTCGGCGGCGCGCAGGCGCCAGGCCTGGGGGCTGGCGAGCCAGCGGTCCACCCGCCGCATCCTGTTGGGATTGGTGGTGCCCCGGGTGACGTTTCCAACAGGTTTGCCTGGCCTGGCGGGTTTGGCCGGCCCGCCGGCGGTCCTGCCCGAGATCTGGGCGTTTGCCACCCGTTCAGCTTTTTGCACCACCGCCCCACTGTATCTTCCAACGCGGGGTCACTTAACGCCCCGCGTTGACTCATCAAAGATGCCCGCGTAGCTGCTATCGAAGAATCATTTGATAATGCCCGCGTAGCGGCGCGTCTGCTGGGATGGCATCCGCTGGCCCGGCACTGTGAGCCATGGAGCTTTCGATGAGCGAACGCAAGGCCGTCACGAAGACCACCGCCCTCCGATATGCCCGGTCGGGCCGGGCCGCCAAGAAGACCATTCTCGACGAGCTGTGTGCCCTGACGCGTTGGCACCGTGACCATGCGCGGAAGGCGCTGCGGCAGGCTCTGGTCCTCAAACAGGTCAAGCCCCGGCCTC